>DATBYI010000078.1:0-2794 GCA_036513815.1 Solirubrobacteraceae bacterium | reverse complement strand
AGAAAAGATCGCGTATCCGTACGCGCCGAAGACGACGAATGCGATGTAGCCGAGGTCGAGCAGGCCTGCCCACCCGGCGGCGATGTTCAGCCCGAGCGACAGGATCGCGTACAGCAGGCAGGTGAACCCGACCGTGAGCAGGTTGACGTTCCCGGTGGCCAGCCCGAACGCGACACCGACGAGCGCGGCCAGCGCGAGCCGCTGCAACCACCCGACGCGCCTATCGAGCTCGTACAGCACCCGGCCCGGGCCGGTGCCCGGCTCGCGGCGCTCGCCGGACTGGGCAACCCACTCGTCGACGCCGATTTGAGGCATCAAACCTTCTGGAGCGCTCGCCGGCCGAAGATGCCGGTTGGGCGGACGAGCATCGTGACGATCAGGATCCCGAACACGATCAGGTCGGAGTACTTCTCGGAGATGTAGCTGAGGCTGAACGCCTCGCACATGCCGATGAAGATGCCACCGATGACGGCGCCGGTGATGCTGCCGATCCCGCCGACGACGGCGGCGGTGAACGCCTTCAGCCCGGCCAGGAAGCCGATCGTGGCGGAGATCGATTGGAACTCGAGCCCGGACATGACGCCGGCGAAGCCGGCCATCACCGACCCGATGAAGAACGTCAGCGCGATCGTCCGGTCAACGTTGATGCCGAGCATCTCGGCGGCCTCGCGATCGGACGCGACCGCGCGCATCGTCTTGCCGAGCGTCGTCCGGTCGACGATCTGTACGAGCGCGTAGCAGAGGGCCCCAGTGAGGACGATGATCATGATCTCGACGCTGTCGATGTGCGCGCCGGCGATGTGGATTCCGTTCGTATCGGAGATGAAGTCGGTGGTGTTGTAGCTGCGCACGAAGCCGCCGAACAGCAGCAGCACCGTGTTCTCGAGCACGAACGACACGCCGAGCGCCGTGATCAGCGGCGCTATTCTGGGCGCGTCGCGTAGCGGCCGGTAGGCGAACCGCTCGATCGCGACCCCGAGGAAGCCCGTCCCGAGACCGGCGATCAACAGCATCAGGACGATCAGCAGCGGCACCGGGATCGCGAGGTGGTTGGGCCCGCCGAACCACTGGATCACGAAGTAGCCGATATACGCCCCGACCATGTAGACGTCGCCGTGGGCGAAGTTAAGGAGCTTCAGGACGCCGTACACCATCGTGTAGCCGAGGGCAATCAGCGCATATAGACAGCCGGTGACGAGCCCGTTGACGAGTGTTTGGATGAAGACCTGCACGTTCCTGTGCTGCTCTGGGTCCTAAATGGCCGACGGCGCCGCCCGCGGAGTATCGCGGGCGGCGCCGTGGGGAACCACTTATTAGCGATCCGACACTTGCCTCACTTGGGCGGGATCTCTACGTACTTGCCTGCGCTGTTGATCTTGAACAGGTAGCCCGTGTCGCCCGCCAGGTTGCCGCCCGCGGCGAACGCCACCGGAACCCCGAGCGGGTTGGCCGCGGCGGGGATGTTCGTGGTCTTGATCGCGGCGAGTACGTTCGACCGGCTCGGCGTCTGGCCGGACTTGCACACCGACGCGATCGCCTTCATGACGACGTCGGCGGCCTCGTACGTCGGGACGCCGAATGGCCCGTAAGGACCGTACTTGGCGACTCCGGACACGATCGACTTGTCGAGCGCGCTGGTACTGCCCGAGATGTCGGGCCCGAACGCCGACACGTAGCTGTTCGGGATGTTGAACTGCGACGGCGAGTTGGTGCCGTCGGTCCCGAACAGGATCGTCGTCTTGCCCGCCTGCTTGGCGTCCTGACCGAACATCTGGGCGTTCGTGGCCGTCTGCCACGGCAGGAACACCACCCCGTCCGCCGCGGTCAGATGCGACGTCACGAGTGACTTGATCGCCGCCGCCAGCGTCGCGCCGGTATCCGTCCCATTCAGCGTCTGATGGTCGACCGAGACTCCGGCCTTCTTCAGGATCGGAACCATTACGTTGACCAGGCCCTGCGAGTACGCCTCGTCGTCGTCGATGATCAGTACGGCCTTCGGGTGGAAGTGGTTGATCGCGTAGTTGGCGTCCTGGGGTCCCTGGACGTTATCGTCGGGGACAACGCGGAAGAACGTGGGGTTCTTGCCGCTGCTCGTGAGCGCCGGCAACGTCGCCGAACCGGAGACGAACGCCATCCCCGCCTTCCCGAACAGAGGACCAACCGCCTCGACCTCCTGGCTGCCGGCGGGTCCGATCGACGCGACCGCGTTGCTGGCGATGATCGACTGGGCCTTGGACACTGCGAGCGAAGGCGTGAGCTGGGTGTCGTCCTGCGCCAGCGTCACGTTGGTGTGGTTCGCCGCGTTGTCGTTGGCCACGGCCAACTGCGCGAAGTGCAGCTGCTCGAGCCCGACCTGCGCCACCGGGCCCGTGAACGGACCCTCGATGGCGATGGAAGCCGTGCACGACTTCGAGCTTCCGCTCGAGCCGGCGGCCGCCGTCGTGGCACTGCTGCCTCCGCTACTGCTAGTGGTGCTGCTGCTACTACTACCGCAGCCCGCCGCGAACAACGCGGTCAGGGCCAAAGCTGCGACGCTCGTACGTACCTTCACTTGCGTTTAATCCTCCTCCTAGGGTGATGCGGATTGTCGTTCATGACGGTAAGGCGGTGCCGTCAGGGGCCGCCGGCCTCCCCGACCAACGGCGGCGTGCCCGGGTAGGCCGGCGTGCCGTCTGGGTAGTACGCGTACGCCGGTGAGCCCGCCGGCCGGAACACCGCGACGAGGCGCATCATGTCCTGCCCGGTGTTCTCGAGGCAATGGATCGTGCGCGCCGGCAGCTCGATTTGCGAGCCC
>DATBYI010000077.1:0-4598 GCA_036513815.1 Solirubrobacteraceae bacterium | reverse complement strand
CGGGCTGCGGGCGGCGCTTCACATCCGCTTGACCCAGCCGGACGTGGGTGTGCTCGTGCTCTCGCAGTTCCTCGAGGACCGCTATGCCGTCGAGCTGGTCGGCGACCGTGCGGAGGGAGTCGGCTACCTGCTCAAGGACCGGGTCGGCGACCTCGTCGGCTTCACCGAGGCGGTGAGACGCGTGGCCGGCGGAGGATCTGTCCTGGATCCGGAGGTAGTTGCCCGCCTCCTCGGTCGGCGACGCAAGCGAAGCGCAATCGATGGGCTGAGCCGGCGGGAGAGCCAGGTACTCGCGCTGATGGCGGAGGGTCGTTCCAATCCCGGGATCGCCGAGGCGTTGGTCGTGTCGGTGCCGGCGGTGGAGCGGCACGTCTCGAGCATCTTCGCCAAGCTCGAGCTGCATCCCGCTCCGGAGCAACATCGCCGGGTGCTCGCCGTGCTCACCTACCTCCGCCGCTAGCGTTCATCAGGGCCGAGTGTCGCGGCTAGCGGCGATGCCCGCCCGCTCGAGAACGAGCCCGGCGCGCACCCGGGTCATCCCGGCGATGCTCGCCGAGCGCACCGGGCTGGATTGGCCGTGCGACTCGAGCAACGAGTTGATGAACACACAACCCTCGAAGTCATGTCGGTGGAACCAGGTGTCCAGGGCGTCGAAGACCGCGAGCAGGCGGAGGAAGTCGCGATAGAGGGTGCTCTTGGCCACTCCGGCCTCGGCCACCACCGGTCCACGCCAACGGCGCTCAGACCATATGTCGTGAACAGCGCGTAAGCGTGCTCAGGATCCGCTCACGTGCGTCCATGCCGCGCAAGCTCGTTGGCAATTGGATGGTTCGGGGCGTCAAGTAAACGGGTAACACATCGCAACAGACCTGTCCGTTTCGGGCAAAGCGGACTGAGTGCCTCGCGCAAATCGTTCAACCCCGATCCATTCGGAGAAGTATGGACCCCGCGATCGAGCTTCGACATCTCCGGTACTACCTCGCGGTCGTGGAGGAGCTTCACTTCGGCCGAGCGGCCACTCGCCTCGGGATCTCTCAACCGCCCCTCTCACAGGCGATCCGCAGGCTCGAGGACGAACTCGGCGTCCAGCTCCTTCAGCGCACCAGCCGCTCTGTCCTCCCAACCCCGGCCGGGGTTGCGCTCGCCGGCGAGGCAAGGCGTGTGCTGGGAGCGCTCGAATACGCCGTCGCCGAAGCCCGACGTGCCGCGGGCAGGCGGTCGGTGGTGAGGATCGGCGCGACGCCGACCATGTCGCTGGACGGATTGCAGCGATTCTTGACCGCCCTCTCCGCGCGTGAGCCGAGCCTTCAGCTCCAGGTCACGCATATCGGCTCTCTGGAGCAGATCAGGCGCCTGCGCTCGGGGGAGCTCGACTTCGGGCTGTTCTACGTCCCGGTGCCGTATGCCGATATCGAGTGCGAGCCGCTGTTCCACGCAGACCCAATAATGGCGCTGCTTCCGCACGGCCATCCCCTGAGCGCCAAGCGGGCGGTGAGGCCGAAAGATGTGACCGGCGAGACGCTCGTCACGTTCGCGCGCTCGGGCAACCCCACGGTCTACGACTGGTGGATGTCGGCGATCCAATGCGCCGGTTATCGGTTCGACGGGCTCAACGAGGTAAGTGGCCCGGATCCGCGCGATGTGATCCTCGCCGTTGCGGGCGGATCGGGGATCGCCCTCGGCTCCTCCTCTTACGTCGTTGGCACTGATGCAAGCGGCCTGGTGATGGTGCGACCACTGGTCAAGAAGGTCCTGCACCCTGGCATCTCGGTGGGATGGCGGACTCGAGGACCGCGCCACGAGGCCGCGCTAGTGGACGTAGTGCGCGAGGTTGCACGCGCGGTTCGCTCCCGGCGTTAACGAGTTGTTAGGTTATGCGGTGGATATCGTTCGCGGCGGATCGATAGCCGCCACGTCTATATCGTTGTTGGGACGGGTAAGCACCGGTCAGGGATCGGAGGCGGACGTGAGCACTCCCAACGACGCAACGACTGGCGAGCTGACGCTAGATCAGGACCACGACTCCGGCAGCGCGAGACAGATTCTCGAGACGGCGGATGCCGACCGGCGACGCTTCACCCGGGACCTTCATGACGGTGCCCAGCAGAAGTTCGTCGCAGCAATGAACAACCTCCGGCTCGCGCAGGCGAGGTTCTCGTCCGAGCCTGAGCGCGCCAAACGCCATCTCGACGCCGCACTTACGCAGGCCGAGTCCGGGCTCCGCGCGCTACGCGACCTCGTCGCGGGCATTCACCCACCCGTCCTGGTGCATCTGGGCCTTCCGGCCGCCGTGGAGTCTTTGGCCGACGATTGTCCGATCCCCGTGAGCCTCGACATCACCGACGGGCGGCTTCCGGTCGTGATCGAGGAGAGCGTCTACTTCTTTGTCTCTGAGGCGCTCACGAACGTGATCAAGCATGCTCGTGCCGGCGAGGTAAAGGTCCTGATCGCCGCCGGCAAGACGCTTCTGACGGTTGAGGTGAGCGACGACGGAGTCGGCGGCGCGAGCATGACAGACGACGGCTGCGGGCTCCCCGGCCTCATGCACCGGGTGCAGGCGCTCGACGGCGAACTCACGCTTGCGAGCCCACCGACGGGCGGAACCGTTCTCCGCGGCGTCCTACCCATGCCGCGATAGGCGCGGCCGCACGTGCATCGCCCGGCGGCTTGGTCCCCAAGCGGCTGTGGCTGACCGTCGTGGCGTTGTTCGCGATCGGCTCTGCGCTCTGCGGTCTCGCCTTGTCGGCAGGATCGCTGATCTTCTTCCGCGTGCTCCAGGGCCTCGGCGGGGGATGATCATGTCAGCCGGGATGATCATCCTCGCGCAGTCCGCCGGGCCACGGGCGAGGGAGGACATCTGAGCCGGCTTCGGCCGCCACGTGATCATGAGGTTGCCTCCGAGCTACCGTGGCCTAAGACTCGACCGAGTGACACTGTTCCTTCGCGTTTATCCAAGCAGGCAGCAGTACCGGCTACCGGAGGATGAATCTGCCGGCGAGATCATCAAGTCGCTGGCCGAAGTGCTGGGAAACCGCGGCTGTGTCGTACTAGGTTACGAGCTGCCCGACCAGGCAGACAGCAACGCCGTGGTTCTGATCAACGGAAACACCGTCGACTGCGTTGAGGTGGTCGACGTGCCCGATGCCCGCCGGCGGAGAGGGACCGCTAAGGGGTGAACCCAACTGTTCCTGTTTTTCTCCAATAATCTCGGCTGCCTCGGATCGCTCGCCGTCTCGCTGGTCGGGACACTGATAGTGCTCGCCCTCCTTCACGTGATCTAGCTAACCGTTGACTGATTCGTGGCTGCTCGACATGGACGGTGTGCTCTTTCACGAGGAGCAGCCCATCCCCGGCGCGGACCGATTCCTGGCCCGGCTTCGCGAACTCGAGCTTCCATTCCTCGTGCTCACCAACAACTCGATTTACACGCGCAGGGATTTATCGGCGCGACTTCGAGCCGGCGGCCTCGAAGTTCCCGAGGACGCGATTTGGACCTCGGCGCTCGCCACCGCACGATTTCTCCAGGAGCAGCGTCCCGGCGGTTCTGCCTTCGTAGTCGGCGAGGCCGGGCTGACGACGGCGCTCCACGAGGCCGGCTACACCATGACCGACATCAACCCCGACTATGTCGTCCTCGGCGAGACTAGAACCTACGGGTTCGAGCGGATCACCCGGGCCATCCGGCTCATCTTGGGGGGCGCGCGCTTCATCGCGACCAACCCGGACCCGATCGGTCCGTCGCCCGGCGGTCCGCTGCCGGCGACGGGCTCGATCGCGGCGCTCATCAGTCGCGCGACCGAGGTCGCGCCCTACTTCATCGGCAAGCCCAACCCCCTGATGATCCGCTCGGCGCTCAACGCCGTCGGCGCCCACTCGGAGAGCACGGCGATGATCGGAGATCGCATGGACACCGACGTCGTGGCCGGCCTCGAGGCGGGGCTCCAGGCGATCCTCGTGCTCAGCGGCGTGACGACTCGCAGCGAAGCAGAACGATTTCCCTACCGAGCCTCGCGCATCGTCGACTCAGTGGCTGACCTCGTTGACGAACTGGGATCATAGAACCGGCGGATGTGCAGCCGGTTTTCGATCCGCGACGACCATTCCTCGCCGTCATCCAATGAATAGAGCGCGGCGCTTTCGATCCGCGCGATCTCGCCGATCTTCGACAGGCCGAACAGGATGGAGTCGAGGTCGAGCGACCCCGGTCCTCGCACCACGAGTCGGAGGCGCTCGGAGCCGTCGTCACGGATTTCACTCTCCAGTCCTTCGACCCGGAGACGGCGCTGCCTGAGCTCGCCGAGCAGCGAGCTGACCGATGCGCCGCGCGCCAGGTCGAGCTCCAGGCTCAGCGTCTCGCTGCCAAAGCGCCGCCTGACCACCGGCTTCAGTCGTCTCAGCGCCACCAGCGCCACCAACGCAATCCCCGTCGTGGCTGCTCCGCCAAGGTAGAACCCGGCGGCGATTGCCATACCGATCGCCGCCGAGATCCAGAGCGCGGCCGCGGTCGTTACCCCCCGAACCGTGCCGGAGTTGCGAATGATCACGCCGGCGCCCAGGAACCCGATTCCCGAGACCACTTGAGCGGCGATTCGGGATGG
>DATBYI010000076.1:0-4000 GCA_036513815.1 Solirubrobacteraceae bacterium | reverse complement strand
TGGTCGCTCGCCAGCGCAGCTGATGCGGCGCCTGCGTTTTCGCGCTCTGGCGCTGCGGTTAGTGGCCGTGCACCCGGCCGATGTGCCTGCTGCTCTTGCCGTCGAGATGGCCCAGGCCTCTGGCGACTGTGCCATCTACCTGCCTTTGTTGGAGCACTTGAGGACGGCTGGGTTTGGGGAGGTGGGCGCAATCGACTCGCCCGTGCAGATCGTGTGGGGCACCGGAGATCGCATCCTGCGCTGGCCCGGCTACGCCGAACGCTTCCGGCGCATGGTCCCCGGCGCCAAGTGGGTCGAACTCACCGGTCTCGGCCATTGCCCCATGCTCGACGATGCGCAGCTCACCGCAGAGACCATCCTCGAGCTCACCCGGGCCGACGTCCGTGGTGGCAGGCCGCAGCTCGCAGCGGTCGCGCCGCGCTCCCACTGAAACCGCCCCGGGAGCCGGTCAGGCCAGGCCGTCTTTTCGGCGGCGCGTCAGCCTTGGCACGCGTTTCGGGTCGTCGACCGGGAGCGGAGACGGGCTCTCCACCGAACTCGCTCCGCGGAGTGCGTCGGGGTGCCCTGCAGCGCGACCGTCGCTCGTCGCGGCCTCGGTCAGCCGGCGGTGCAGCCGCTCACGCAACTCGTCGGGATCGTAGTCTCGGTGCGCTCGCCGCTGGCGCGCGATGACGACGCCGGTCGCCGCGACACCTGCAACACCGGCGAGACCGATGATCTTCCATCGTGCGTGCACCCGTCGCGTAGGTTATCTCGGGTGGACCACTTGACCCTGACGCTCGACGAAGCCGTCGACATCGCCTGCACCGGCGACATCTGGCTGTTTCGCGGAAAGTCCGCCGCAGACCTGGCGATTCGAGCCCTGACCAACAGCCCCGTTAATCACGTCGGCATGGTCGTCGCCATCGACGACTTACCTCCGCTCCTTTGGCACGCCGAGCTTGGCCGCTCGCTTCCCGACGTCTGGACCGGGCGCCGTCAACGTGGCGTTCAGCTGCATCACCTCCCCGACGCCGTCAGTACATGGAACGAGCGCTACCGCCAGCAGGCCTGGGTCCGCCAGCTCACAGGACCAATCGAACGCCACCACGAGGACCGGCTCATGGAGATCATCTCCCGTTTCGATGGTCGGGCGTTTCCGACCGCGCCCAGACTCATCAAGCACGCAGCCACGGGCCGCTTGCGTCGCACATCTTCGCTGGAGACGATCTACTGCGCCGAGCTTGTCGCCACGACCTACCAGCACATGGGCCTGCTGCCGATCCGTCGCCCGGCAAGCTGGTATGACCCGGGACGCTTTTGGAGCGGCGACCGACTAGAGCTGGTCTCGCCGTTCGCCTTGGCCGATGAGATCGGGGTGCGCTGAGCAGGACACGGCAGTTGGCGCCACGGCAACGACTCATCCGCGGACTCTTACCACGCAGCCTAAGTCCTAGACCAATTGACTTTGGGTGTACGATCGGGGTTCGCTTCGCTCCAGCTCTTGGCGGGCGTTGTTCCGGCTTTAGACATCGGCCGTTCTGGGCGTGTTGACCAGAAAGGTCCGCGCCGCCACCCGACTCAGGAGCCGAATCTACGCATGGTTTCGTCGAAGCGTCAGATCCGCATCGCTGGCGTGCGTCACGTTCGAGCGACGGTGTGCAACGACCACGTCGGAACAGTTCGCCGCTTCTCGCCGTGTGGCGCGTCGCGCCCGCGTGGCCCGAGCCTGCACATCCAACGGTCAAGAGCTGATTCGATATCGCCGCCTCTGCTCCAAGCGACTCGCGCTGCGCTACCTCGAGCGTCACATCCGAACAACCTCGAAATCGCGAGACCCGGCACCAATCCGTGCGTGGCAGAGGGTAATGTTGCCGCGGGTGGGTCCGTGTCCAAAGTAGAACAACCAGAAGGACGAAGGGCCCACAAATGACCACAGTTACGCAGTACATCATCGGCAGCGAAGTCGCCGCCAGCGACGGCGTGTGCGGGGACCTGAGACGCGTCGTCGTCGATCCGGTCGCCCGCTCGATCACCCACCTGGTGGTCGAGCGTAAACATCGGCGAGGCGAAGGGCATCTGGTACCCATCGATCTCGTCGCCACGAAGGGCGACGAGATTCAGCTGAGTTGCACCATGTCTGAGTTTCATGCGCTGGGGGACGCGGAGGAGACAAAGCTCCTTCCTGGAGCGGACGGCGAATGGGGCTACACGCAGGATCAGATGCTGTCGCTGTACCCTGGGCTTCCGATGGGCGGCATGGCCGGGGGGGCCGGGATGGCCGGCCTCGGCGTGGGCAACATGGGCGGCGTGGGAGTGGGCGCCATGGGCGGCATGGGAAGGGGAACTGGTCCACATGCGATAGTCATCGCCGACCGGATCCCGGCAGGCGAGGTGGAGTTGCGCCGCGGCGAGCAGGTGCACGCCACCGATGGCACCATCGGACGAGTCCAGGGAGTGGTCGTCGATACCAGCGATCAGCAGGTGACGCACGTCCTGCTCGACGAGGGCCACCTTTGGGGCCAGAAGAGAGTCGCCATTCCGATCGCCGCAGTCACACGCGTCGATGACGGAGTACGACTCAGCCTCACCAAGGACGAGGTAAAGGATCTGCCACCAGTCGACATCGACGACGCCAAGTGACGTGGCAACCCAGGGCGGGCAGCCGGCTGCCCGCCCTGAGGCCCCCGCCGAGCCTTTCGAGCTCGAGACTTACTTCGGAGCCGATCGGCGTCGTAGTTAGTCACTCCCGTTTCGATTCTCAATCACCACCGACAATGAAGCGCACTCGGGGCCGGGTGTACGACTCCGAGAGCTAGCCTTTACCTTCCTTCGGCGGGACTGGATTCGAGTTCGACGTCGGGCTCCAGAGGCGTTGATGAGAGCAATCACCGTCGAGGTGTCGCACACGCCGACGGCGCAATCGAGCAGCGTGAGACGCTTGCACCCCGCCTTAGGATCCGCCAGATCCTTCACTGTCGCCGGTGGCCTCAAACCCGCTCATGTCCTCAAGCGATGCGCCCAGCAAGAACACTTCAATCGAGACTTGCTCAGCGAGATCGGTGTCTGAGATGTACGAGCGCACGCGCCGCCCCGTCGCCTGCTCCACGATCGCTCCGAAGTCGTCCGCCATCACTCGGCGAAGACGGCGACGAAGCTCCTGAATTCCTCCCGCTTCGCCGCGATCCACCAGGGCCTGCTCGGCGGGCGTGTACGTTTCCTCGAGCACGACCACAACGACATCTTCGCCGGCGATGTAGGTGCGCGCTGCCGGTGGCCCTTTTCCATGCAAATGTGCGTGTAGGGCGGAGATCCTCTCGCTGATCCGCGACTCAACGTTCCGATCCATCATCGCTTACTTCGCTCCAAGCCTCGGGAAACTACTACGCTCAGGAGCGGAATCACTTTGCGGGCTTCGGTTTGGGCGACGGCTGTCACAACGACCTCGAGTTCGCACTGAACCCCGCCGCCGACAAACCGGTCGGTGGTCGGAAGTGCCGGTGGTTCTGTGGCCGGCGCGGGAGCCTCATCAACGTCCTCGGCGGCCCCGAACTGCGCGATCAGGATCCGCCCGAGTTTTGCAGCGAGAGCCTGCTACGGATCGCTCAGCCAACCTCCACAACTATCCCTGACCCGCAGAAAGCCCCGCCTTATGTAGCAGGGCTTTCCTAAATCGGGGCGCCCGGATTTGAACCGGGGACCTCACCGACCCGAATTATGGGCGAAATCAGATACCAGTTGTAGAAATGCCTGCAAATCGGACAGTTCGGGCGTGAGCCGAACTCTTCTCATAACCTCGGATTTTGCGGTCGATTCCGATGGTTTCGGCAGGGAGATCCTCTCCCTGCCAAATGACAACGACGAACGCCGGCTTCGCGGTCAGCTCACCAGAGGGCCCCGCAGCTCCCGTTACCGGCCGGCGAAGGCGAGAGCCTGCTCGAGCGGGCCACGGGAGGGCAACCTTGGGAACCTCTTCGAGTCCCGCGTACACCGCGTCAGGCGCAACTTGACAGCCATGTAG
>DATBYI010000075.1:0-4607 GCA_036513815.1 Solirubrobacteraceae bacterium | reverse complement strand
GCGAGGCGGTCGTGTTGCTCGAGGTAGGGAGCGAGGTGTTTGGCGGCGATCTTGGTCGCCGGCGACCAGGTCGGCGCGTCGGTGATCTCGGAGCTCGATCCGTGGCCGCCGGTGACGTGCGCGCTGAGGTAGCGTGGCTTGCCGCCGGTCAGGAGGATTCCGTGGATGACCGGATGGAACGGCGCGGGTTCGGGCGCGAAGCCAGCGAGCGCGGCGATCGCCTGCGCGGCGACGTCGGCTTGCTGCGCGGCGATACCGCCGTGCTTGATCGCAAAATCGGTCGCGTCGCCCGCGGCCCAGACGCGGTCGATACCGGGCACCTTGCAGTGAACATCGATTGGGATGAAACCGCCGACCGGACCCACGGGCACACCGGGCACGGAGGGACCGTGGAGCTCGGGCATCGCGACGATCCGATCCGCCTCAAGGTGCCGCGCACCCGGCTCGATCGTGACGTGACCCGGCTCGGGAACCTCGCAGCGGGCCGAGGTGATCATCGAGATCCCATTGTCCTCCAACAGCTGCCGCACGACGTCGCTCGCTCCGCGGCCGAAGATCGCCAACGGCGCATCCTCGGGCGTCGCGATCGTGATCGACAGCTCGATGTTCATGTCCTGAGCCCGCGCGGCGGTCATCAGCGCAAGCTCGTAAATCGGCAACGGCCACCCCATCCGCCCAGGCGCGATGAACGCCAGACGACGCACGTAACCACCCTCGACATCCTGAATCAGCCCGTGCAACAACTCATCCAACCGCGCGTCGTCGACCGTGAGCGCATGCTCAAACCGCGCGTACAACCGAGCGCCGAGAGCGAGCAGGACCGCATCGTAGGACAGCCGCCCGCCCGCCTCGGTATGCAACACACACCGCTCAGGATCCAGCCACTTGAAGCTCTCGACACGAAGGTCCACGCCAATGTCCCGCGCGAGCTCGTCGAGCGGATAGCGCCGGGCCTCCGCGTACCCGAACGGCTCGCGCACACTCATCGGCCGATACACAAACTCCGGATTGGGCGCGATCATCGTCGTCGCGATCCGCGCACCACCCAACTCGCGCAACGCCAGCGCCGCCTCGAGCCCCGCCACCCCACCGCCCACAACAACCACATCGAACGGCACAGCTGAAGAGTCCGCAAACGTCACAGCGAGCCTGCGTCAGGGAGAACCAGCGGGTGGGACATGTGGACCTCCGGGTTGGTGGAAACCTCAGAAGTCAGACTGTGCTGCCCGCCCAGCGGGGGCCGACCTCACAATGGATGCCCTCCTCGTCCGACGATACTCCTCAAGTCAAGCGCCCGAACCCAACGGGCGATCGCGTGACCGGCCGCGACGCCGCGTCAGTCAGAGGCCTCGGGCGTCCGGCCCCGCGGGATCTCATGATGATCGACGAGATCGGTGGGGGCCAGGATGAACACCTCGCACATCATGTCGGGGTGCTGTTGGTTGCCGCTCATGAACCCGATCACCCGCCGGCCGGTTGCATGCTCGATGACGGTCTCGAAACGCCACCTCATCAGCTCCTGGAACTCCATGCGCTGTTGAATGACGGCTGTGCCGCGACCGCCTTCGAGCAGCGTCTGCTCCACGCGTGAGAAGCCGCCACGTAGCACGCATACAACCAAGTCGTCGGCGTAGTAGGACTTCGTCCGCGTCGGCCCGCGCCCGTAGAACTCCTTCAGCAGCGCCACCATTCCGTCCGAGATAGCGGTGAGCACATCGCCATGGCTGGCAGCGGTGCTGCTGACTTCTCGCGGGCTCACGCCGGGACCGATTCTGCTCGTGATGGGAGCACCAGATGGTAGCGCAAGGTCCACTTCGGTCTCGCCGACGGCACCGGCTCGGGCCCAAGCCCGGCGGCCGGCATGTTGCTGTCGCGTCGCTGGTCGTCTTTGGGGCGCCGGGAGGTGCGAAATCACTGGGATCAGGTGATGCGTAGTCGCCTGACCGATCGGAATCCTGCGTACGTGCTGTGGACGACGAGGCCTTCCGAATTGGATCAGCGGTTCGCCATCCCCCGGTGAATCTCGTCGCTTAGCAGAGATAGACCAAGCTCAGACCCCCCACAAAGGGAGCAAGCATGACGACGACAACGTCAGATTCCATCGTGACCGAGCTCGAGGACCGCCTCGCGATCATCGAGCTGGTCGGACGTCTCTCGCTCGCGATCGACGCCAAGGACTGGGACGGGATGGGGCAGCTGTTCACCGAAACGGTCTATCACGACCGGACATCACTCACCGGCGGCGAGCCATACACCGCTCCCGTCGCTCAGTTCGTAGACGGATGGCGCTCAACGCTGCAAGCGATGGACGCAGTCCACCATCAGATCACCAATCACGTGGTCAGCCTCGACGGCGATGACGCGACTTGCACGGCCAACATGCAGGGCACGCACGTGCTTGCCAACGCGTCCGGTGGCCCCATCTGGACAGTCGGTGGTCGCCACGTCTACCAGCTCAAGCGGACCGCGGACGGCTGGCGGATCTCCGGATTGACCTTCACCCTCCAGTGGGCGACCGGCAACATGAACGTCGTGAACCTGGCGATGGCCGCAGGGGCATAGTCCTGGCGGACCTCGAGCGGGGCAAAGCGTTCTTCGCGAAGCTCGGGTTCAGCTAGGACCCGATGTTCAGCGACCAGACCGCGGCCTGCATGCTGGTCGGCATATGCAGTCGCGGCAAGGCTGATTCGTCGGCCGCTTTTGCGTGGGCGCGTGGCAGCCGCGGATGGTTTGGGGGTTTGGGTCGAGTTGGTGAGTTGCATGGGCGCTGCTGGGTTCGTTGAGGGGTGGCGGCACCCCGTTTCCAGCCGTGACCGGAAGACTCGCTCCAGACAGGGGGATCGCGCATCAACCGCGTCGGCTGATTCGTGTTGCCGGTCGCAGCGGCATGAACAGAGAGCATCGCCGTAGCTAGTCCGACGCCACAGAACGCAGGCGCGGCAGTACGACTGGGATCGCGCTCATACGGCCGCGGGGGCGTCAGCACTCGTCGCGGAACGCAGCGACAAGACCCGACGATCCTCCGGCGGCGTCGGGCCTTGGGCTATCCGTTCTCGGGGTCCGCGCAGGCCGTGGCGGGGAGCTGGCCGCCGGCCGCGCGGATCAGGAGCGCGTGCAGGGTGCAGCGCTCATCGGCGGAGAGCGCGCCGAGGACCTTGTTCTCGACATCGGCGAGGCGCCGCTCGGCCGCGTGCAAGGTCGTCAGTCCTGCCGGGGCGAGCTCGACGATGTGGCGGCGGCGATCGTCGGGGTCGCGCCGGCGCGTTACCAGGCCGCGCGACTCGAGGTCGTTCAGCAGCCCGACGAGGTTGCTCGGATCGAGTCGGAGCGCTTCGGCGAGCGCTTGTTGAGTGGCGGCACCGTGGTCGCGCAACAGCGTAAGTGCAACGAGGTGGCGCGGTCGTAGGCCGTCCGGGTCTGGCGCTCCGTCGGCTTCGCGTCGCGCCACCCTCGAGAGATGATCGAGCAGCGCAAGCGACTGATAGCTCGCCGCGGTGTCCGGGGTTGATGCCACGCTCCTCATGGTAGCCGCACCGCAGATGATCTATCAGCCACCAATGGTTTGTGCTATATAAAAGATCTATGAACCACCACCTCCTACATATCGACTCCTCGCTGCGGACCGACGCGTCGCGCAGCCGTAAGCTGTCGGCCTACTACGCCGACGCCTGGCGCACCGCCCACCCGGACGGAACGGTCACCTACCGTGACCTGGCTGCCGACCCGCTGCCACACCTCGATGAAGCGGCGTTCACGGCCAACTTCGTGCCCGCCGAACAGCGCACCCCCGAGCAGCGCGCGGCGCGCGAGCTCACCGACGTGATCGTCGGCGAGGTTCTCGCTGCCGATACGATCGTGATCGGGATGGGCCTCTACAACTTCGGCGTCCCGAGCACGGTCAAAGCGTGGTTTGACCGGATCGTCGTCCCCGGTGTGACGCTCGGCGACGAGGGCGGCACCCTCGGAGGACGAACCCTCGTGTTCACCACCGCCGCCGGAGGCGGCTACAGACCCGGCACACCTCGCGAGGGATGGGACCACCGCGAGCCGTGGCTGCGCCACGCCTTTGAGCAGCTCGGGGTCAGCGACCCCGTGTTCATCGGCGCCGAGCTCACCCTGGCGCGCGAGAGTCCAAGGATGATCCCGCTCGATCTCGGCGCCGCCGAGGATGAAAGCCTCGCCGACGCCCACGCCGCGATCGACGCGCTGTTCGCCCCCGCCGGCGCACCAGCCTAAGAGTCCACCAACCACAACAGGAACAAACGATGGCCACCGACGCAACCCCATCCACACCCTCGGCGAGCGAACTCGCGAGCGGCGCCCGGCGCCTTGACCCGGCACTCTCAAGCGTAGAGTTCCACGTCCCGCACTTCTGGGGGCTGATCACGGTCAAAGGCCATTTCGAGCGCTACGAGGGTACGCTCGACCTCCAGTCCGAGCCGGCTGTCGAGCTGACGATCGAGGCCGAAAGCCTGCAGACCGGCAACCGCAAACGCGATCAGCACCTGCGCTCCGCGGACTTCTTCGACGTCGAGCACCACCCACAAATACGGTTCGTCTCGGAAACCGCGGCGTTGGAAGACACCGCGCTCAAGGTGCGCGGTCGC
>DATBYI010000074.1:0-10234 GCA_036513815.1 Solirubrobacteraceae bacterium | reverse complement strand
GGTCGTACGATCCTTACTAAAGAGGAAGGTTGAGATGGCATTGATTCGATGGGAGCCCGCTCGCGAGCTCCACAGTGTGCAGAGCGAGATGAACCGCCTGTTCGGCACGTTCTTCGACTCCCCGACCCCGCGCAACGGCGCTCGCACCGCGGTGCGCCGGTGGATCCCCGCGATGGACGTCGTAGAGACCGATGATCACTACGTGCTGCGGGCGGACCTGCCGGGGCTGTCCGAGGGCGACGTCAACGTCGAGCTCGAGGACAACGTCCTGACGATCTCCGGCAAGCGCTCGACCGAGCACGAGGAGCGCAAGAACGGCTACCACCGCGTCGAGCGGTCGTATGGCTCGTTCTCCCGCGCAGTCACCCTGCCCGAGGGCGTCGACGCCGACGGCATCCAGGCGAACTTCGACAAGGGCGTGCTCGAGGTCAAGGTCGCCAAGCCCGAGCAGATCAAGCCACGCAAGGTGGCGATCAGCGTCGGCTCCACCCCCGGTATCGCGGAGGCGGGCGAGACCGGCGAGGCTGGCGAGGCCGGCGAGCAGCACGACGAGTCGGCTCCGTCCGAGTCGTAAGCCGTAGTTCTTAGTCCGATACGGCGCGACGGCCGGTTTTCCCCGGGCTTTTAGGGAAAATCGGCCGTTCGCATGTTCACGGTCAAAACTCGTTCGCCTGACTCTCATGAGTCTCGTGCCCGGACGGGCACGCTCCATCTGGCGCACGGCGACGTCCGGACTCCGGCGTTCGTGCCTCTGGCCACGCGCGGCGCCGTCAAAACGCTGCTGCCAGACGACGTGGCGGCGCTCGGCTACGAGCTGATTCTCGGCAACACGTTCCATCTGTTGCTGTCGCCGGGCCCGGACCTGGTCCGCGAACTGGGCGGCCTGCACCGGTTCATGCGCTGGGACCGGCCGATCATCACCGACTCGGGCGGGTTTCAGGTGTTCTCGATGGGGCACGGCGGAGTCGCCGACGAGATCAAGGGGCGGCGACGTTCCGGGAGCAGCGGCGGCGGCTCGATCCTCTCGATCGAAGAGGAGGGGGTTCGCTTTCGCTCCTACATCGACGGGGGCGAGCGGTTCCTCTCTCCCGAGGGGTCGATGTCCGTCCAGGCCGCCCTCGGGTCCGACATCGCGCTCGTGTTGGACGAGTGCACACCGTTCCACGTCTCGCGCGAGTACACCGAACGCTCGATGGAGCGCACCCACCGCTGGCTCGAGCGGTGCCTGACCTGGCACGCCGCGGAGGGGCCGGAGTGGCAGGCGGTCTACGGCATCGTCCAGGGCGGGGTCGAGCCTGATCTTCGCCGCGTGTCGGCCGAGGCGGTGGCCGCCAGCTCATGCGACGGGATCGCGATCGGCGGCTCGCTCGGCCGCGAGAAGGCCCAGATGCACGA
This sequence comes from Solirubrobacteraceae bacterium, assembly GCA_036513815.1. Classification (GTDB taxonomy): domain Bacteria; phylum Actinomycetota; class Thermoleophilia; order Solirubrobacterales; family Solirubrobacteraceae; genus Palsa-465. Next base: position 8,839 of record DATBYI010000074.1, on the reverse strand, counting down.
GGTCGTGTCCTGGACGACGGCCGAGCTCGAGCGTCTCGCCCCCGATCGTCCGCGCCACCTGCTGGGGATCGGCGACGTCGACGACCTGATCCGGGGCGTCGAGCTGGGGATCGACACGTTCGACTGCGCTCTGCCCACCCGGCTCGGGCGCCACGGCGTCGCGCTCGTCCCCGACCCGGGCGCGGCCTGGCGCGTCGATCTGGTCAAGGGGCGGTGGCGCTCGGACCCCCACCCGATCCTCGACGGGTGTGGCTGCCCGGCGTGCTCGGCCGGGTTCTCGCGGGCCTACCTGAACTACCTGTTCCGCGCCGGCGAACTCACCGCGCTGCGGCTCGTGACGCTGCACAACCTCTGGTTCATCGCCCGGCTGATGGACGACCTGCGCGCCGGGGTGGACGCGGGGCGTTTGGGTGAGGTGGCGGCGGCGCTGCGTGGTGGCGCGGCGCCGGGGGCGGTGGCGGTGCGCAGTGGGCCGTCTGTGCCCGGGGGCGTGGATGTGCCCGCCGGCGCGCCTGGGGCCGCGGCCGCGCCGCGGGTCGTGCCCTGAGCCGGGGCCGTGGGAAAAACGCCCGGAAGTGCGCCGACGTTGGACGCGCCCGGGACATAAGCACCTGGCGGATGCTTATGTCCCGGAGGTGGCGAGGGCGCGGGCCTAAGGCACACGGTGGCGCAGGGCGGTTAGGGGTGGTGTGACGCGGGGCGAGTGGGCGGTGGCGTGTCGGGCTGTGTCTAGTGTGGACGGTGCGCCACTCCCCTCTCGGGGAGGGGGCGGTGGCGGGTGATCCACGTCTAGCGTGGACGGTGCGCCACTCCCCTCCCGGGGAGGGGGCGGTGGCGTGTGATCCACGTCTAGTGTGGACGGTGCGCCACTCCCCTCTTGGGGAGCGGGCGGTGGCGTGTCATCCACACGGAGGCGACGGTGCCCGCGGGGCGCGGCACGGTCCGGACGGGGAACCCCGGCCCCAGGGATGCCGAGCGAAGCGAGGCCCCTACTTCGTGTACTGGTTGACGAGGTTCTGGAACTGGTTGACCGCGTCGTTCGTATCGCGCGCGATCACCTTGCGAAAGTGAACGACGTTGTTCGACGTGCTCGCCGAGATCGTCACCGCCACCGCGACCGCGGCGACGAACAGGACGACGATGACCAGGAAGGCGAAGAAACGCCGGGCCGTCCGCGACCCGCCCGAGCGCTGTGCGACGCGCTGGGTCTCGGGCGGTCCGTAGTCGGCCACGCTCGGCGCGTAGGCCGGCCGGCGGGGCTCGATCTGGCGGCGGACCGGCGCTGTGCGCCCGGTCGCCGGCCCGGGGCCGGGCGCCACGCGGGTCTGGGCAGTCGGCGCGGGGCGCCCTGACAGGACGCGCGTGGCAGCGGTGCCTCCCATCGCCCGGGTCCGCGTTTCGTAGCCGGCCGGCTCGATTCCGCGGGCGCCGTTGGCGAGCGCCTCGGCGAGGAGCATGGCGTTGGCGGGGCGCTCCTCCTGATCGAGGGCGAGCGCGAGCAAGACCGCGTCGGCCAGTTCGTGTGGCACCCGCGGGCTGAGCTCATCGATCGGCGTCGGCGCTTCGCGCTGCTGCTTGAGCGCGAGCTCGGAGAGGGAGTTGGCCTCGTAGGGGAGGCGTCCGGTCAACAGCTGGTAGGCCACGACTCCGAGCGAGTAGAGATCCGCGCGAGGTCCGGCCTCCTCGCCGCGAGCCTGCTCGGGGGCCAGGTAGGCCGCCGTGCCGAGCACGGAGCCGACCTGGGTGATGCTCGACTGATCGGCGGCGCGGGCGATCCCGAAGTCGGCCAACTTGACCACGTCGGAATCGGAGACGAGCAGGTTGCCCGGCTTCACATCGCGGTGGACGACGCCGTTTCGGTGCGCGTAGTCGAGGCCGCGGCAGGCCTGGCCGACGACGTCGACGGCCTGGTCCACCTCCATCGGGCCGTGGTCGCGCAGCAGCTCGGCGCAGGAATGGCCCGAGACGTGCTCCATCACGATGAAATGCTGGCGCGCGCGCTCGTCGAAGCCGAAGTCGAACACCTGCACGATGTTCGGGTGCACCAGCCGGGCGGCCGCGAGCGCCTCGCGCCGGAAACGTGAGACGAACGTCGGATCGTCGGCCAGGTGCTCGGCCAGCAGTTTGATCGCCACGTAGCGCTCGAGGCGCTGGTCGAAGGCGAGCTGCACGGTCGACATTCCGCCCACGCCGAGGCGCCCCTCGATCCGGTACCGCCCGACGATCATTGCACCCTCAGTCACCCGCCACCGCCGCCTGAGTTCCCATTTCCGGGCCCCGTTCCGCCGCTGTTGCCATTGCCGCCGCCGGTCGTCGTGGTGCCCGCTCCCAGGCCAACGCCACCGGTGGTCGTAGAAGTAGTACCCGTGTCCGTCGGTGTGGTTGCGGTGCCCGACGTCGTCGTGCTCGTGGTGGTCGTCGTGGTCGTCGGCGTCGTGGTCGTCGTCGAGGTGGTGGTCGGGGTGGAGGTCGACGTGGTGCTCGTGCTCGAGGTGGTGGTCGGCGCCGACGCCGTGGATGCGGTCTGCTGGTGACAGTCGCGTTGGGCTAGCTGGGCGATCGTGCCGGCGGCCTGGCTCAGGTTGCTCCGCAGGGTGGAGTTGATCGTGACCGGGAGGGTCTGCACATCGCCTGAGAGGACCGAGCTGGCGTTGACCGCGGCGCCGCAGTTGCCCGACTGGACGGCCGAGGAGACCGCATCGGCCTGGCTGCTCAGGGCCCCCGACTGGTCGCCGGAGAGCAGGCCGGAGCTGCCGCCGCAGGCGACGACGAACGACGCGGCGAACCCGAGCCCGGCCGCGAGGATGGCGCGTGGCGCGTAGCGCATGCGCGGCTTGACTTTAGAGGGTCAGGCCGTTGGCTTTGGGTTAGAGGGGTGTGCGACCGCTCACTGGCCGAATGCGAGACGCTCGGCTAGCGAGTCGGGCAGGCGGGCCGCCCGGATCGCGGCCGCGGCCCCGGCGATGTCGTACTCGGTCCGGCGGTAGATCGCCTCCCAGCTCTCGAGATCGAGCTCGAGCCAGGCCGCCCGCGGGTCGCCGTCGCGGGGCTGTCCGACGCTCCCCGGGTTGATCAGCCACTCGCCGCCGGCGAGATCGAGCTGCTCCTCCGGGCCCCGCGTCTGGCCGGTGGCGGTCTCCCCGTCGGACCGAGAGAACGACAGCGCCACGTGGGAATGGCCGATCAGGCATATCCGGTGGGTCTGGATGTCCAGGCACATCTCGGCCTGGAGCGGCGAGAGCACGTACTCCCACACCGGATCGCGGGGACTGGCGTGGAACATCCCGACGTCCTCGTCGAGGTGCGACGGCTCGAGCTTGTCCAGGTACTCGCGAGTCTCGGGCACGATCACGCCCTGGGTCCACCGCGCGGCGAGGGCGGCGCCCCGGGAGAACTCCTCGAGGGGGAGGGCGCCACGGACGCCGAGGTCGTGGTTCCCGGCGAGGCAGATTGCGGCATAGCGGCGGGCCAGCTCGACACAGGCGTCGGGCTCGGCGCCGTAGCCGACCAGGTCGCCCAGGCACCACATCTCCTGGCACTCGGAGGCCTCGATCGCGTCGAGCACCGCCTCGAAGGCATGCCGGTTTCCGTGGATGTCAGAGACGATTGCGACGCGCATGATGGGGTGCGGCTCGGTGGGTCCGCGGGCTACAGTCTCGCTGGTGAGGCACCCTTCGCGCCACCGCGTGGTCGAGTCCTTGCTTCTGGCGCTCGTCGCGGCAGAAGCGGGAGTGCGCCTTCTATCCCCCCGGGAGCGCCAGGTCAAGCCCGCGCCGATCGACATTCACAGTTATTTCAGCGACGCGGAGATCGACCGGGGGGCGCGGTATGCGCGTCCTCAGATGGCTCTCGGTCTGGTCCGGGCCGCCGTCGAGGCCGGCGCGCTGACGGCTGTGGTGGCGCGTCCGCCGCGATGGTTGGCGCGTCTCGCCCGACGTCCCGTGCTGGGGGGCGCCGTGGCCGGTGCCGGACTTTCGGTTGGTCTGTCGCTGCCGGGCCTGCCTCTCAGCGCGATCGCCCGCCGGCGCGGGATCGACGTCGGGCTGGTCACGCAGTCCTGGCGTGGCTGGGCCTCAGATCTTTTGAAGGGCTGGGCGATCGAGGCCGTTCTCGCCGGTGGCGCGGGGGCCGCCGCGGTGGCGCTGACGCGACGCTACCCGCGCCGCTGGTGGCTGCCGGCGGCCGGCGGGTCAGTGCTCCTCGGCACGGTGTTCGCGGCGATCGCGCCCGTGGTGCTCGATCCCCTGTTCAACGACTTCACGCCGCTACCCGAGGGCGAGACCCGGTCCGACGTGCTCGAGCTCGCGCGCGCGGCTGGGGTCAAGGTGGGGGAGGTGTACTCGATCGACGCGAGCCGCCGGACGACGGCGGCCAACGCGTACGTGACCGGTCTCGGCCCGACCAAGCGAGTCGTCCTGTTCGACACGCTGCTCGACCGCTACAGCCGCGACGAGGTCCGCGTCGTGGTGGCGCACGAGCTGGCTCACGTGCGAAACCGCGACGTGATCCGCGGAGTCGTATTTGCGGCGCTGGTTGCGCCCGCGACCACGCTCGCCGCCCAGCGGCTGAGCTGGGAGCTCTCGCCCGAGCGCGGAACCCCCGGCGAGCTCCCCGCGCTGGCTCTGGCCGCGGGGTTGGTCGCCGCGCCGACCGGACTGCTCGGCAATCGGCTCTCGCGCGCGATCGAGCGTCGCTCGGACGCATATTCGCTCGAGCTGACCGGCGCGCCGGAAGCGTTCATCTCGTTTGAACGGGCGATCGCCGTGCAGAACGTGGCGGACCTGCAGCCGCCGCGGTGGCTCACCTCGCTGTTGGCGACGCACCCACCGACGGCCGAGCGGATCGCGGCCGCGGTCGGCTACTCGTCGTCGAGCGCCGTGTCGTCGGGATCCTGACGACCGCCGTACTCGGGCAGGTTCTTGATCCCCTCGCGCGTCTGCCACTTGGAGTAGTTGTCCTGCATGGCGTCGATCAGCTCGCGCATGAAGCGTGCGCTGAGGTTGATCCGCGACACCACCACGCCGGGAATCTCCTCGTCCTCAACCTCGTGGTCGACCCGGGCAAAGGTGATCGTGAACTCGTAGTCCGAGTGGCTGACGTTGGCGAAATTGGCATATACGCCGGCCATGATGTCCGGCGAGAAGTGAATGTTGATGTGCCGCTCCGGGCGGCCTGGATCATCCATCGGCGCGTAGTATCCCATCGTGAGGATCCTTGTCGTCGCCGTGGGCCGGCTGCGCCCGCCATTCTCCGACGACGTCCAGCACTATCAGAAGCTCCTCGCGCGTCATACGAGGCTCGAGCTGGTCGAGGTGCGCGAAGACGACCGGGTCACTCGCCGCATCCCTGAGCGGGCATTCGTGGCTCTGCTCGACCGCGGGGGGGACGAGCTGGACTCGGTGAGCTTCAGTCGCTTTTTGGAGGAGCGCCGCCAGAGCGGAGTCGACCTCTGCTTCGTGATCGGGGGGCCATTCGGGCTCGAGCTAGATGCGGTGGACCACCGGCTGTCGCTCGGAAAGATCACGCTCCCGCACCAGCTGGCGCGCGTAGTGTTGCTCGAGCAGCTTTATCGCGGCCACAAGATCCTGGCCGGTGAGCCGTATCACTACTAGAGGGTTAGAGGGCTGGAGTCACCGATGACCACGCGCGACCGGGACGAGTGATGGCCGACTTCAGGCGCGGTGGCGACTGGAGCCAGAGCGGCGCGTGGGAGTTCTCGGCCGAGGACGGCGGGAGGGAGCGTCGCCAGGCGCTCCGGCAGCGCGAGCACGCGCGGCGCGAGGTGCGCCAGTTCATGCGCCGGCTCGGGATCCTCTTGGTGGCGCTGGTCGTGCTCGTGCTCGCCGGGACGATCGGGTTCTCGGTCATCGAAGGGGTGTCGCCGGCTTACGCGTTCGAGTGGACGATCGACACCGTCACCACGCTCGGGTCGATCCCCGATCCGACCAGCACGGCCGGGCGGGCGCTCAAGGTCGGGCTCGAGCTTTTCGGCATAGGTACGCTCTTTTACGGGCTCGCGACGGTGGCCGAGTTCTTCGTCTCGGGCCAGCTCAGCGGCCTGCTCGAAGAGCGCCGGACAGAGAAGATGATCAATTCCTACAGCGACCACTACATCGTGTGCGGGTTCGGCCGGGTCGGCCGCCAGGTCTCGCGCGATCTGCGCGCCGCCGGCGCCCAGCACGTGGTCATCGATCCGAACCCCGTCAATCGGGAGGCGGCGCTGGCGACCGGGATCCCGCTGATCGAGAGCGAACCCTCCGAGGACGAGGTCCTCAAGCACGCCGGAATCGACCGGGCGCAGGGAGTGATCGCCTGCGTCGACTCGGACGCCGAGAACATCTTCATCACGCTGAGCGCGCGGGAGCTGCGCGCGGACATCTTCATCATCGCGCGAGCATCGGCCGAGGAGTCGGAGAAGAAGCTCCTGCGCGCGGGAGCCGATCGCGTCATCTCGCCCTACAAGACATCGGGGTCGGAGATGGCACGGGTGGCGTTGCGCCCGCAAGTCGGCGGCGCCTTCGACGTGGCGGACTACCGCATGGAGGAGATCGAGGTCTCTCCGGAGTGCGCGGCAGTGGGTCGCCAGATCGGGGAGGTGAGCAGCGGGGCGGTGATCGTCGCCATCCGCCACCCGGACGGAGAGCTCGAGACTCAGCCGCCGTCGGAAACCGTGCTAAAGGTGGGAGACATGATCATCGCCATGGGCCCGCCTCCGGCCGTGGAGCGGCTTGACCGGCTGTTCCAACCCCCGCGCGGGTTCTCGTCGATCCGCGGAGCCATCCAGGAGATATGACCACTGAACTGACCGACGCAGGCCCCCTCGGGGAGCTCGCCGCGGCCGTGATGGCCGCGGCTGACACGGTCCGCGGCTCCGCCGGGCCACCGTCGGTGTTGCCGACGCTCGAGCGCCCGCGGCGCAAGGGCCTAGGGGACTACTCGACCAATGCGGCGATGCTGCTGGCGCCGGTGCTGGGCGCGCCACCGCGCGAGATCGCCGAGCGGATCGCGGATGTTCTGCGAGGCGTCCTCGGGGCCGAGCTCGAACAGGTCGATGTGGCCGGCCCGGGTTTCCTCAACCTCGTGTTGTCCGACGCCTGGCATCGGAGCGCGCTGCATTCGGTGCTCGATGCCGGCGAGAAGTTCGGGGCCGGCGGCGCCGAACGGCCAGAACGGATTCTGCTCGAGTTCGTGTCGGCCAATCCGACTGGACCGCTCGTCGCGGCGAGCGGCCGCCACGCGGCCTACGGGGACGCGCTGGCGCGCATCCTCCGCCACCACGGGCATTCGGTCGACACCGAGTACTACTTCAACGACGCCGGCAACCAGATCCGGCTGCTGGGTGAGTCGGTCCAGGCGCGGGCCCGGGGGGAGGAGCCCCCGTCGGACGGCTACCAGGGGTCTTACGTGGCCGACCTGGCGGCCGAGATCCCCGGGGCTGCCGACGCGCCGGTCGACCAGGTGGCCGGCCGCGCGGTCGAGCTGCTGCTGGCGCGGATCAAGGGCACGCTCGAGCGCTACCAGGTGCACTTCGACACGTTCTTCAGCGAACGGACGCTGCATGAGGGTTCGCCGAGCGAACTCGAGACGGCGCTCGCGCTGCTCGAGCAATCGGGTCACGTGTACCGATCCGAGGGCGCCCTGTGGCTGCGGACGACGGAGTTCGGCGACGACAAGGATCGCGTCGTCGTGCGGTCGAACGGACAGCCGACGTATCTGGCGGCGGACATCGCCTATATCCAGAACAAGCGCGAGCGCGGGTTCGAGCGCGAGCTGCTGCCGCTGGGGGCCGACCACACGACCTATGCGGTGTCGATGAAGGCGGCGATGGCGGCGTTGGGCGGCGATCCCGACACGGTCGAGTCTCCGATCCTCCAGTTCGTGCACCTCGTCGAGGGCGGGCAGGCGTTCGCGATGTCGAAGCGGCGCGGGGACTTCATCACGCTGGATGATCTGCTCGACGAGATCGGCGTCGACGCGACCCGATTCTTCATGCTCCAGCGCTCGCATGACCGGACGATCGATCTCGACGTGGGGCTGGCGCGCAAGCAGTCACGCGAGAACCCCGTGTACTACGTCCAGTACGCGCACGCCCGGATCGCGTCGATGCTGCGGCGCCTGCCCGCCGAGCGGGTGGCCGCTGCCTCGGCCGAGGCCGATTGGGGCTCGGAGGCGCTCGCGGATCCTGAGCGAGACCTGATCAAGAAGCTCGTCGCGTTCCCTGGGGAGGTCGCCGAGGCGGCGCTGCGGCGCGCCCCGCACCGGATCGCCGGCTACGCGCTCGAGCTGGCCCAGGATTTCACGACGTTCTACGAGGGGTGCCGCGTGATCGGCGCTGCGCCGGCGGCGCTCGAGTCCCAGCGGGTCGCGCTGTCGGTGGCGGCGCAGCGGACGATCGCGCTGTCGCTCGGGCTGCTCGGAGTCAGCGCGCCCGAGTCGATGTAGCTTTTTTGCAGGGCTTTCTGCGCCGGGCTAGCCGCGGAAGTGGCTGAGTTCGGTGTCGAGTCGCTCGGCGTCGGCCGCCTCGAGCGGGGGCGGTCGCGCCTCTTGGGTCTCGGCCGCGGCTTCGCGCGTGCGTCGTCGCCAGCGTGGGATGGTGAAGGCGAGGAGGGCGATGCCGGCGACGAGGATCGCCGGGGGGAGGATGTAGATCGCGAGGTTGAAGCCGTGCGCCGGCGGTCGTCCGAGCACGGCGGTGCCGTACTGAGCGACCAGGTTCTTCTCGATCTGCGACTTGGTCAGCCCCTGGGCGATCAGGCCTCGGATGTAGTTGCGCTCGGACTCGGCCTCGGGCGAGTCCGCCACCGCGAGCGGCTCGTGGCAGGCCGTGCACATCACGTCG
>DATBYI010000073.1:0-7924 GCA_036513815.1 Solirubrobacteraceae bacterium | reverse complement strand
GTGCGCGTTGGCCAAGCTCCGGATCGTCGCCCGCGACGAGCGCGACGCCGACGCGCGCCAAGTGCTGAACCTCGGCCACACGGTCGGGCACGCGATCGAGGCCGCGACGGGCTACGCGGCCTACCGTCACGGCGAAGCGGTAGCGCTCGGGCTCCTCGCGGCGCTCCGGCTGTCCGGTCAGGACGAACTGCGCCGCGAGGTGGCGGCCCTGCTGGCCGCCAAGGCGCTGCCGACGCGGCTCGAGCACGCCGACCCCGATGCGGTTGTGATGGCCACCGCGCGCGACAAGAAACGGCGCGGTGACGGCGAGGTGCCGTTCGTCCTGCTTGACGCGCCCGGCGCGCCGCGGACCGGCTGCGCGGTTCCGTCACGGGAGCTCGTCGCAGCGGTGCGCGAGTTGGCGGCCTGAGGCAGCGATGCCCAACCGAATCGAGGTCATGCACGGGGTCAACCTCGACCAGCTCGGGCGCCGCGACCCGACCCACTACGGCACCCTCACGCTCGAGGAGCTCGAGTCGCGCATCGCGAACGCCGCGCGCGAGCTCGAGCTCGACGTCGGCTTCTTCCACACCAACCACGAGGGGGAGTTCGTCGAGCATCTCCACGGGCTGCGCGGCGTGGCCGACGGGATCGTGCTCAACCCGGGCGCGTGGACGCACTACTCGTATGCCATCCGCGATGCGCTCGAGCTGACCGGCCTGCCCGCGATCGAGGTTCACCTGTCGGACGTCGACGCGCGCGAGGAGTGGCGCCGGCGCTCGGTGATCGCGGACCTGTGTGTCGCGCGCATCGCCGGCAAGGGCCCCGACGGCTACCGCGAGGCGCTCGAGCATCTGCGTTCAGAGATGGACCGCGACTACACTCGTCGCCGTGCGTAGGACCGAGCAGCGCCGCGCTGCGATCTGGGCGCTGTATCAGAGCGATCTGCTCGGTCGGCCGCTCGAAGAAACCTTCCCCCATGACGTGCACGCGTTCACGCGCGAGCTGGCTCAGCTCGTGCGCGAGCATCAGGGCGAGGTCGACGAGCTCATCCGGGCGCACGCGAGCGGCTGGTCACTCGAGCGGATCGCCCCGCTCGAGCGCTCGATTCTGCGGGTTGGCCTGACCGAGCTGCTCTACGGCGGCGATCTTCCCGGTGAGCGGGCCATCCCCCCCGAGGGGGCGATCGACGAGGCGGTCGAGACGGCCAAGCAGTTCTGCGGGGCGGAGGCGCCCGGATTCGTCAACGGCATCCTCGGCGCGGTGCTGCGCGAGGTTCAGCAAGGCTCGAGCAGGTAAGAGCTAAGTAGGAACCTGTCGCGCTCGTGCGTTCGACGGACCACAATTCACATCTATGAGACTGCTCGTGGTCGACGATGATCGGGCCCTGCGCGACGTCCTGCGTCGGGCGCTCGAGCTGGCCGGCTACGAGGTGCGGTTGACCGACAGCGGCTCGGGTGCGCTGGCCGAGGTGTCGAGCAGCCTGCCCGACGCCGTCGTTCTCGACGTTGGGCTGCCCGACATCGACGGGCTCGAGGTGTGCCGGCTGCTCCGGCGCGAGGGCAACCGAGTGCCGGTGTTGATGCTGACGGCACGCGACACGGTGTCTGACCGGATCGACGGGCTCGACGCCGGCGCCGATGACTACCTCGTCAAGCCGTTCGACATCGACGAGCTGAAGGCGCGGCTGCGCGCGCTCCTGCGCCGTGCCGGCGGCGAGACGAGCGTCGACGGCGCCCTGATGTTCGGGGACCTGACGCTCGACTCGGCGCGGCACGGCGTGATGGTGGGCGGCAAGTTCATCGAGTTGACGCGCACCGAGTACCAGCTGCTCGAGCTGCTGATGCTCAACCCGCGTCGGGTGCTCCCACACACGCTCATCTACGACCGCGTGTGGGGCTATGACTTCGGGCCGACGTCCAACGCGCTCCGTGTGTACGTGGGCTACCTGCGGCGAAAGCTCGAGGAGGCCGGCGCGCAGGCGCAGATCCACACCGTGCGAGGGGTCGGCTACGCGCTGCGGGAGCCCGAGGGATGAGCCTGCGGACGAGGATGCTGCTCGTGGCGGGCGTCGCGGTGGCGATCGCGGTGATCGCGGTGGCGGTGGCCTCGTACGCAGGCACCCGGTCCGACCTCCAGGCTCAGGTCGACCAGCAGCTCCAGGGCCTGCTCAAGACTCCGCTCGGAAACGTGGGAATCGGTCCGGGGGGCCCAGGATCGGGAGGGCACGGATCGCCGCTGCCGCAGTCCGGGCCCCACCAGCCGAGTGAGCTCAACAACGGCGACCCCGACGAAGGACTCGGGCTCGACCGCCTGCCTGCGCAGGCGTTCGGTGGGCCCTCGGGGGCGTTCACCGTTTTCAAGACCGACGGCGGGACCTATTCGAGGGGATACGAGATCCCCTCGACCGGGGCCATCCAGGCGGTGGCCAAGAGCGGCGAGGGGCAGTTCTACACCGACATGCGGGTTGACGGCACCCACATCCGCGTGCTCGTCAAGGGCATCGGCGCGCGGGGCGCACTTGCGGTGGCGCTGCCGCTGACCAGCGTCGACAACGCGCTCAATCGAGAACTGGTGCTGCTGCTCGTGATCGGGGGCGCCGGCATCCTGCTCGCCGCGCTCCTCGGGATCGCGGTGTCGCGGACGGCGCTGGCGCCGATCGCGCGCTTCACCCGCCAGACCGAGTCGATCGCGGCCAACCCCGAGCGGATCGAGCACGAGCGGCTCGACGTGATCGGTTCAGACGAGCTGGCCCGACTGGCGTTCACCTTCAACCGCACGCTCGACGTGCTGGACCGCTCGGTCCAGGCCCAGCGCAACCTGGTGGCCGATGCCTCCCACGAGCTGCGCACGCCGATCGCGACGATCCGCGCGAACCTGCAGCTGATGCGCGACGAGGCGCTCCTCTCGCCCGAGGATCGCGCCGCACTGCGCGCGGACGTGATCGAGGAGCTCGACGAGCTGACCGCGCTGGTGGGCGACGTGGTCGAGCTGGCCCGCGGCAGCAAGCCGAGCGGCGAGCCCGGCGACGTCCGGCTCGACGAAATCGTGCGCGACGCGATCGAGCGAGCGCGCCGGCGCGCGCCCGGCCTCACCTTCCAGCAGGTGATCGAGCCGACGCTCGTGCGCGGTGAGGCCGACCGGATCTCGCGCGCGGTGACCAACCTGCTCGACAACGCGGCCAAGTGGAGCCCGGAGGGCGGCGTCGTCGAGGTCACCCTGCACGACGGGACGCTGACCGTCCGCGACCACGGGCCGGGCTTCAAGCAGGAGGACCTGGCCTACGTGTTCGACCGCTTCCATCGCGCCCGGGAGGCCCGGTCCAAACCAGGGTCGGGCTTGGGGCTGGCCATCGTCCGCCAGGCGGCCGAGGCCCACGACGGGTTGGTCGAGGCCGCCAACGCACCCGATGGGGGCGCGGTCCTGCGCGTCAGCTTCGGGCCGCGGCTCGAGCTCGAGGACGTCGGCGCCGAGTCGACGGTCGCCGCGTCGCGCTCCTAGCGACGCGAGCACGCCCCCGCCCTCCTAGCAACGCGAGCCCGCCCAGGCGCGCCAGTCGTGGTAGCTGGACAGGGTCAGGCCGAGCGCCCCGATCCGCGCCCTCAGCCCGGGCTCGGTCAGCGTCGCGATCTCGATCTCGCGCTCGGGGCCGTAGCTCGAGCTCAGCTCATCCGTCACCCGCCCGGGGTGACAGCCGAGCTCGCTGAACTCTGCGGTGGCCTCGCGTTCGAGCAGCGCGAGCAGGAACTCGGGGCGGATGCGGTCATGATCGACCTCCCCGGGCCGCGGGTGGGCGTAGAACGCGCCGAGGTAGTGGACGCGCCCGTCACCGCGCAGCGGCACCCCGAGCGGTGCGACGAGCGGCGCGAACGTTGAGATGCGCGTGATGTGCACGTGGTGGTGGGAGTCGACGTGCGTCGGCTCCGATCCGGTCAGCGACCGGAAACGTTCGAGCTGACGGGCGAACCCCCGCTCGGCGCGGCCGGGCCGGCCGAGGTCCGGCCCGTCGTCGACGAAGTGAAGGCCGACCGAGAGCGCCGGATGCTCCCGCATGAGCTCCGCGGCGTACTCAGCCGCGGGCCACTCGACCATCAGGCTGGTACTCGTGACGATGCCGGCCAGGTGGGCGTCGAGGATCCCCTGGGTGACGCCCTCGGTGAGACCGAAGTCGTCGGCGTTGACGATCAGGCGGCGCGTGGGCGCGGTTGACACGAGAGGGATTCTCGCGCCCAGCCCGTGGGTATGAGATCGACATGGCCCTCTGCTGCCCTCCCGGTCATGGGTGCAATGCCCCCGACGGAGATGAGCCATGTGCGTTGATGCTGTGTCGCGCGGTCGCCGATGACGAGGGCGCGGCCGCGGTGGCGCTGGACCGTTGGGGAGCGTTCGAGAACGCGGGGGAGGGCGAGCGGCGGTTCCGCCGACGCGCGTTCGAGCGCGCCCGCGACCGGGCGCTCATCGCGCTGGCGATGGCGCACCGCCCGCGCCGTCGGCGGTCGCTGGCGGCCTAGATCAGGTCGAGCTCGTAGGTCTGGCCGACGAGGTCGACGCCGAAGCTGTGGTGAGGCTCTTCGGCCACGAGCCGGAAGCCCCGCTCCAGGTAGAGGTGGCGCGCCGCGGCCAGCGGGTGGTTCGTCCATAGCCGCATCCGCTCGTAGCCGGCAGCCCGACCGAACTCGAGGCAGTGCTCGATGAGCCGGCGGCCGAGATCGTGGCCGCGCCCGTCGGGATGGACGAGCAGGATCCGCAGCAGCGCGATGCCCTCGCGGTCGGGATCGGCCACGCAGAAGACGCATCCCACACGGCGCCCGGCGAGCTCCGCGATCCAGGCGGTCTCGCGGTCCGGGTCGTGATTGGCCGCGTAACGGGCGACGATGTCCGCCACAAGCGCCTCGAAGCTCGAGTCCCAGCCGAACTCGTGCGCGTACACCTCGCCGTGGCTCATCACCACCCAGCCGAGATCGCCCGGCTGTCCGAGCGGACGGATGGTCGCTTGGTCGGTGGAGTCGGTTACTGAAACGATCGTTTCAGTAGCTTACACTACCCCGCGATGCCCGCCACCGGCTCGCCTCGCCGCGATGAGCTCCTGGAACGAGCCTACGAGTACGCGCTCGAGCACGGTGTCGCCGACATCTCGCTGCGGCCGCTGGCCGCGGCGGTCGGGTCGAGCCCGCGCGTGCTTCTGTTTCTGTTCGGGAGCAAGGCGGGACTAGTGCAGGCGCTGCTGGCCCGAGCACGGCGGGATGAGTTGGCGCTGCTCGAGCGCACTCGGGAGATGACCGCCCGCGAGGCTGGGGACAGTGATCCGCTGGCGGTGACGGCGGCCGTGTGGGCCTGGCTCGCGGCCGAGGAGCACCGAGGCCTGCTCAAGCTGTGGGTGGAGGGTTACGCGCGTTCGCTGATCGAGCCGGATGGACCGTGGTCCGGCTTCGCCGCGGCCACGGTGGCGGACTGGCTCGGTGTACTCGGCGAGACCACCACGGACACCGAGCTGCTCACGCTGCTCCTCGCCGTGATGCGCGGCGCCATGCTCGACCTGCTCGCCACGGGTGACGTGGAGCGGGTGGGAGGGGCGGTGCGCCGGCAGCTCGAGCTCCTGCGCTCCGCCCCCTGAACGATTCCGCTTGGTCGCGCTGTCCCCGCGCCGGAACGTGCCACCGCGGCCCAGATGGCCAATAGTCCCCAATTCGGGTCGGGTATCGTCTATATAAGTGGTAGGGGAGCCACTACACCCCGACACGACTTAGGAGGCAACATGGCATTGCAGCTGGGCGACACCGCCCCCGACTTCGAGGCTGACACGACCGAGGGAAAGATCTCCTTCCACGACTGGATCGGCGATTCGTGGGCCGTGCTGTTCTCGCATCCAAAGGACTTCACGCCGGTGTGCACGACCGAGCTCGGGTACATGGCGAGCATCAAGCCCGAGTTCGACCGCCGCGGCGTGAAGATCATCGGGCTGTCGGTTGACCCCGCCGCCGATCACGAGCGCTGGGCAAAGGACATCGAGGAGACCCAGGGTACGGCCCCGAACTACCCGATCATCGGTGACAGCGACTTCGCGGTATCCAAGCTCTACGGGATGCTGCCGGCGGACGTGTCCGGCGACCCGAAGGCGCGCACCCCGGCCGATAACCAGACCGTCCGCAACGTCTTCGTGATCGGGCCGGACAAGAAGATCAAGCTGATCCTGATCTATCCGATGACCACGGGGCGCAACTTCGACGAGGTGCTGCGGGTCATCGACTCGCTCCAGCTCACAGCCAAGCACAAGGTGTCGACGCCGGCGCAGTGGCAGCCCGGCGACGACGTGATCATCGCGGGCTCGGTTTCCGACGAGCAGGCGAAGGAGATCTTCGGCGAGTACGAGTCCCCGAAGCCGTACATCCGGATCGTGCCCCAGCCGGGTGAGGTGGAGAAGGTAGGTTCCTGAGCGTCATGAGCCGCGGCCCGGACGGGCCGCGGCTCAGACCGATTAGTTTCCCGGCCCGGGCCGGTCTCATCGACGTAACCCCAACCTCAGGAGGATGCAGGATGAGTGCCACTGCCACCGGGATCCGCCAGATCGGGCTGGTGTGCGTTGCCACACCTGATCAGGACGCAGCCATCTCGTTCTACGAGGCACTGGGCTTCGAGAAGCGCACCGATGTGCCGTTCGGCGGCGAGTACCGATGGATCGAGGTGTACCCGCCCGAGGGGAGCACCGGCATCGCCCTGGCCCCGCCGCGACCCGGCACCGAGGTCGTCCCGGCCGAGACCGGCATCACGCTGTACACCGGCGACATCGATGCGACCCACGCCGAGCTGAAGTCGCGCAGGGTCGACGTTGACGCCGAGGTGTCACGGATGGGCGATCCCGTGCCGCCGATGTTCTGGCTCCGGGATCCGACGGGCCACTCGCTGATGGTGGTCGAGCAGCGCTGAGGATGGGATCCGCGGATCACGACCTCGGTTTCGCCGAGCGGGTCGACCAGTACCGAGCCGAGCTCCACGCACACTGCTACCGGATGCTCGGCTCGGTGCACGACGCCGACGACGCGCTCCAGGAGACGCTGCTGCGCGCGTGGCGCGGCGTGGACGCGTTGCGCGACGCGGACGCCGGGCGGTCGTGGCTGTATTCGATCGCCACGAATGTATGCCTGACCGAGCTCGAGCGGCGACGCCGACGCGCCCTCCCGCACGACTTTGGCCCGGCGGTCGAGGGCAACGTTTCGCCCGGCGCGCCGGCCGCGGAGTCCACCTGGCTCGAGCCCTACCCCAACGAATCGATCGGACTCGCGGCGGGCCGCGCAGCACCCGAGGCGAGCTATGAACAGCGGGAAGGCGTGGAGCTTGCCTTCGTCGCCGCGCTCCAGCATCTAGGCCCGAACCAACGCGCGGTGCTGCTGCTGTGCGAGGTGCTCGGTTTCAGCGCGCAGGAAGCGGCGACGATGCTGAAGACGACGGTCGCCTCGGTCAACAGCGCGCTTCAGCGCGCGCGGGACGCGACCGCGCAGCGCGTCCCGGAGCGCAGTCAGCAGGCGACGCTGCGCTCGCTCGGCGACCACAGCCTGCGCGACCTCGTAGGTCGCTACCTCAGTGCGTGGGAACGCACCGACGTGGACGCGTTCGCGTCATTGCTCGTCGAGGACGCGACCTTCGCTATGCCTCCGCTGACCACCTGGTACACGCCGCGCGACACGATCGTCACATGGGCGCGTCGCTCCGCGATGTCAGGGGCGTGGCGGTGGCGGGCGCTGCTGACGAGCGCGAACGCCCAGCCGGCGCTCGCCTTCTACGCGTGGGACGAATCAGGGGGCGCGTACCTGCCGTTCGCGCTGAACGTCCTGACGCTCCGGGGTGAGCTCGTGTCGGACGTGACCGCGTTCATCGTGCGCTCGACCGACGACCCGGACCCGGAGGCCTACACGCGGTTCCCCGAGCAGCCGATGGATCGACGTCGCCT
>DATBYI010000072.1:0-3562 GCA_036513815.1 Solirubrobacteraceae bacterium | reverse complement strand
CTGATCGTGGCGGGCGGTTCGCGCTACTCCTACTTTGGCCACGACGAGTGGACCGAGTACGCGGCCGAGGTGAAGTCGCTCGAGAGCGCGCTGATGGTGCGGGCGCGCATCCTCGCCGCCTTCGAGGCCGCGGAGGAGGCGGCGGATGCCGATCAGCGGGCCCCCTGGCTCACGTTCGTGGTGGTGGGTGGCGGGCCGACCGGCGTCGAGATGGCGGGACAGATTGGCGAGCTCGCCCGCGACAACCGCCGCGACTTCCGCTCGTTCGATTCGCGCAGCACCCGGATCCTGCTCGTGGAGGCCGCCGATCGGCTGCTGACGAGTTTCCCGCCCTCGCTTTCGCGCAAGGCCAAGCGCTCGCTCGAGCGTAAGGGCGTGACCCCGATGCTGCACTCGACGGTCGTCGATCTCGACGCAGAGTCGGTGACCGTCCAGGACGAGGCCGGCGAGCGGCAGCGCATTCCGACGCGGACGATCGTGTGGGCCGCCGGTGTGACCGCGTCGCCTATGGCGGCCGAGCTGGCTCACCTGACCGGCGCCGAGCTCGATCGGGCGGGCCGGATCGCGGTCGAGCCGGATCTGACCCTCCCGGGTCATCCCGAAGTGTTCGCCGTCGGCGACATGATTCGTGTGCGCGGCAAGAACGGAGCCGTCAGAACCTTCCCCGGGGTGGCGCCGGTGGCGATGCAGCAGGGCCGGTACGCGGCGAAGGTCGTGCGGGAGCGGCTGAGCGGCGCGAGCCCCCGCCCCTTCCACTACATCGACAAGGGCAACCTGGCCACGATCGGGCGTGGCACGGCGGTGGCCGACATCAAGGGCCTGCACCTCAGTGGATTCCTCGCCTGGCTCACGTGGCTGTTCGTGCACCTGTGGTATCTGGTGGGCTTCACCAACCGGGTCGTCGTCTACGTGCGCTGGTCGTTCAGCTTCTTTACCCACGGGCGGGCGGCGCGCCTGATCACCGAGCAGCCGGGGGCCGAGCCCCACGAGACCGCCGCCGGCTGACCCGGCGGTCCGTCGGCCCAGCGTCGCCGTTCAACGCTTGCAGGCCGAACTTTGGCGCTGAGGCTAAGTATGCCTTAGCTCAATCGCCAAAGTCCGGGTCCGGTTCGCCAGACTGCGCCCCGTGAACAAGGCTGAGCTACTGATCGGCGGGCTGTTCGTGGCCATCGCCGGCCTGGGGGCGCTCGCCCGCCGGCTCTCGATCCCGTATCCGATCGTCTTGGTCGTCGGAGGCGCGATCTTCGGCTTCGTCCCGGGCGTGCCAACGGTCAGGCTCGACCCGGACGTAGTGCTGGTCGTGTTCCTCCCGGTGCTGGTCTACGGTGCGGCGTTCTTCGCGAACATCGCCGACATCAGGCGGTTCCTGCGCTCGATCACGCTCAGCTCGGTTGGCCTGGTGCTCGCGACGATGACCGCAGTGGCGTTCGTCGCGCACGACGTGATCGGCATGGCCTGGGCGCCGTCGTTCGTCCTGGGCGCGATCGTCTCCCCGACGGATCCGTTAGCGGCCGGGGTGATCATGCGCAGCCTCGACGTGCCACGCCGGCTGGTCAGCTCGGTCGAGGGAGAGGGGCTGTTCAACGACGCCACCGCGCTGGTCGCTTACCGCGTCGCAATTGCCGCGGTCGTGGCGGGCTCGTTCTCGCTCGGCCACGCCAGTCTGACGCTCGTCGCGGACGCCGCGGGCGGGGTCGCGATCGGATTGGCGGTGGGGTGGGTGATCGCCGAGGTCCGTAAACGCACGCCCGATCCACAGATCAGCGTGACGATCTCGCTCGTCAGCGGGTACGCGGCGTTCGTGCCTGCCAACGCGGTCGGCGCCTCGGGCGTGCTGGCTGCGGTCACGACCGGCATCTACATGGGCGTGCGGGGCCCGAGCATCATCCCGGCGCGCGTCCGCCTGGAGGGTTTCTTCGTCTGGGACATCCTCGACTTCATCATCAATTCGGCTCTGTTCGTCCTCGTCGGGCTGCAGCTGCGCCAGATCGTCGAGTCTCTTTCCGGCTACGCGGCGTCGGACGTCGTCGCGTGGGCCCTGGCGATCTGCGGTGCCACCGTGCTCATTCGCTTTGTATGGCTGTTCACCGTCCCCTACCTGATCCGCACTCTGGATCGCCGTCCGAGTCAGCGGGAACTACGAGCGTCCGCTCGGCAGCGAATCGTGATCGGGTGGAGCGGCATGCGCGGAGCCGTCTCGCTCGCGGCCGCGCTGGCGGTACCCCTGACCGTTCACGGCGGCGCGCCGTTCCCCGACCGGAACCTGATCCTGTTTTTCACCTTCGCCGTGATCTTCGCCACCCTTGTCGTCCAGGGCCTGTCCCTGGGGACCTTGATCCGGCGTTTGGGGGTCAGCGACGAGGGCGGCGCGGCCGAGGAAGAGTTCCGTGCACGGCTGGGGGCGACCAAGGCGGCGCTGGCTCAGATCGACGCATTACGGGGCGAGGATTGGACCCGGGACGACACGCTCGACCGGATGCGGGCCGCCTACGAGTTCCGCAAGCGGCGGCTCTCCGCGCGCGCCGGCAAAATCGAGGACGACGGATACGAGGACCGCTCGCTCGCCTACCAGCAGGTGGTGCAGATCGTGCCGGGGGCCCAGCGCGACGCCCTGGTGGAGCTCCGGCGCGAAGGGACGATCTCAAACGAGACCATGAACCGCGTGATCAGGGAGCTCGACCTCGAGGAATCGCGCCTCGAGATCTGACGACGCCGCCGTGAGGCGCCGCCGAGCACCTATCGACGGGTGATCAGCACCCTTGTCTGCCCACCCGGGGCGAGGCCGAGCTTGACGATCGCGTCACCCACCGCGACCGCATCGAGCCACACGTCCTCGTGCTCGTTGACCTGCCCGAGGACGGCCACCTGCTGCATCGCCCTGGCGAGCCGCGCGACCTCCTCCGGGCTGCCCTCCAACCGCTGAATTCCGCGCTCGGTTCCGAACGTGATGGCCATTCCCTCGGCCGTCGGCCGTGCGTCCAGTAGTTCCAGACTCATGGATCCCTCCAGTCTATGTTGCTGGCCGCTTTCGCAAACACGACGACACCGTACTCACGAAAGAGACCAGTACACAGCAACGCGTCGTGGTCGAATAGCCTTGCGCGGGCCGTCGACGAGCGAGCAAAGGAGAGAGGCGATGAGCGAGGAGCGGGTCAAGTTCGTGCTTGACGAGCCGGACATCCCGACGCATTGGGTCAACCTGATGGCCGACATTGCCGATCCGGACAACCCCCCGCCGCCGCCTCTGCATCCCGGCACCAAGGAGCCGGCCGGGCCCGATGACCTGTCACCGATCTTCCCCATGAGCCTGATCCTGCAGGAGGTCTCGGGCGAGCCGGAGATCGAGATCCCCGAGCAGGTGCGCGAGGCGTACAAGCTGTGGCGCCCGACGCCGCTGTTCCGCGCGCGGCGCCTCGAGCGGGACCTCGACACCCCGGCGCACATCTACTACAAGTACGAGGGCGTCTCGCCTGCCGGATCGCACAAGCCGAACACGGCCGTGGCTCAGGCCTACGAGAACGCCCAGGCCGGGATCAAGAAGCTCACGACCGAGACGGGCGCC
>DATBYI010000071.1:0-5707 GCA_036513815.1 Solirubrobacteraceae bacterium | reverse complement strand
AACACGAGCTCTTCTCAGCTGCTCAACGGCATCTTGCACATCACCATCCTCAGCTCCTGGGGGCGCTGGGTCCGGGGATGGTGAGTCAAATGGCCGAGGACGTCGGGCGGTAACGCCTACGGGGCCCCCGGGGGCATTCCTAGGGGCGGGCGGTGTGCAGACCACCGCCCGCCCCCTCTAGGAACGCCGTTGCCCGTTTGGACGAGGGGATGGCTAGCCCGCGCAAGCGCCGGTCGAGACCGGTCGCGAGCGCGCCAGCGCCTTCTGCAGCTGGGAGCTGACCAGTTCGTTCGGCACCGCGAAACCGCCCTCGCCGTTGGGCGAGCCGGTGATGGCGGCGAACACGGTCGCGACCACCTGGCCCCTGCGGTCGACCATCGGGCCGCCCGAGTTCCCGGGCCGCACGCGGCCGCGCAGCGCCGTGATGCTGCGCAGTACGGGCCCGTTCCCGTAGGCGTCCTCGGTGCTCACCTCCTCGGTCTGGCCAAGACGGCCCGGCTGCTTGTCGAACGGGCCGTCGAGCGGGTAGCCGAGGATGGCCGCGGCCGTCCCCGACTTGGCGCTGGACGCGAGGTGCAGGACCGGCTCGTGCAGTCCGGGGACCCGCAGCACGGCGATGTCGTCGTGTGCATCGAACCCAATCACGTCGGCGTCGAGGACGGGCGGGTTGCCGTCGACCTCCACAGTCGTGTCGTTCTCGCCGGCCACCACGTGGGCGTTGGTCACGACGACGCTCGGGGCGGCCACCCAGCCGCTGCCCTCGATGCCGAGCCCGCAGGCGGTCCCCAGCACCCTGACGACGCTGGGGCTCGCGCTGTCCACCGCCGGCGCGTTGACGATCCCGGGCGGCGGCGCGGCGACGTTCGCCTGGGGCCCGCGGACGGAAGGCAGCGGGTCGATCCGGGCCAGCGCGTGCAGGATCGCCCCGGACGGCGGCAACAGGTTGTTGAGCCCGCGGAGGATGGCCGAGCGCTGGATGTCCTGCCGAAGCACGTTCGAGTTCGACGACTGCAGGGCGATCGCGCCGACGATCCAGGCGATCCCCAAGGCGACCGACGCGGTCAGGGCCGCGCCGAGCAGTCCGTCGACGGTGCGCAGTCCCGGCAGCCGCAGGAACCTGCGAGCGCGGGCCCCGACGCCCTCGAACCCGCTGGCCAGCACCGCGCCGGCCAGGAGGGCCCCGAGCAGCCCGAACAACGGCGCGTACTCGGAATGAGACCCACCAGGGAGCACGAGCGGCGCCAGCCGGGTGCCCAGGAAGGCGCCGAGGGCGAAGCCGACCAGCGACAGAGCGCCGACGATGAACCCCTGGGCGTAGCCGTACATGGCGAGCAGGACGGTGAACGCCACGATCAACCAGTCGACGCCGGTCACCGACCAGAGGTTACGGGCAGGGTCGCCGGGGGGGCGCGATCCAAATCCCCCACCGTTCCCGCATTCCTAACCAGGTCGGCGGTTCCGTCTTCTACCGTTCCGTGTTGAGGTGGCACGTGCGGTTCTGACGGGAGGGGCATCCCGGCCTCGACGCCGGGGACGTCGTCGCGTATGGCGGCGTCGCCTACGCCTGCTCGTGCCGGTGGTCGTGATCGCCGTGGTCGCGGTGGCCGTCGTGCTCATCCTGCGCGCGGGGCCAGGCCGCGCCGAGCGCCAACTCGTGACGAGCTATGTGCGCGACTGGGCCGCCCGCGACTACAACGGCATGTACGCCCTGCTCGACCCAGCCTCGCGCGGCGACATCTCCGAGGCGAAGTTCGCCGCCGCCTACCGCCACGACGCCGCGACGGCGTCGGTGGTGCGGCTGATCCCCCTCACGGTGGGCAGCCGACGGGGGGAGTACATCCCGGTCAGCATGACCGTGGCCACTCGGCTGTTCGGGACGCTCCAGGAGACACTCGAAGTCCCGCTCGTCGGCAGCGGCTCGAGCGCCACCGTGCGCTTCTCGAGGGCGCTGCTGTTCCCTGGCCTGACCGGACGCGAACGCCTGAGCCGGCGGATGTCGCTACCGCCCCGTGCCACGCTGTTCGCCTCCGACGGAACGCCGCTGGCCGAGGGCCCTGATCGCACCTCTCCGCTACCCGGAGTGGCCTCGGAGATCGTCGGCACGCTAGGACCGATTCCGCCCAGCCAGGCCGCCGCGTACGCCGCCGCGGGCTATCCCCCGAACGCGCACATCGGCATGGACGGCCTCGAGCTCGTGTTCCAGGCCCAACTGGCCGGCAAACCGGGCGGCGTCCTCTTGGCGGGCAAACGGGTCCTCGGCCGCGCCGCCGCGGTGCCCGGGACGAACGTGACCACGACGATCAATCCGGCGCTCGAGCAGGCCGCCATCGACGCGCTCGGCGGCAACTACGCCGGCCTCGTCGCGATGGATCCGCGCACCGGCGCGCTGCTCGCTCTGGCCGGGATCGCCTATTCGGCGTCCCAGCCACCGGGGTCAACGATGAAGATGGTCACCTCGACGGCGGCGCTCCAGGCCGGGCTCGTGAAGCTGAGCACCGTGTTTCCGTACAGCACGCAGGCGGTCCTCGACGGCTACACCCTGCACAACGCGAGCGGGGAGGACTGCGGCGGCACGCTCCTCAACTCGTTCGCCGTGTCGTGCAACTCGGTGTTCGCCCCTCTCGGCGCCAAGGTCGGCGGGAAGCGGCTACTCGCCATGGCCGAACGGTTCGGCTTCAATCAGCCGAGCGGCATCCCCGGCGCCCTCGAGAGCTCGATCCCGCCGGCGAGCCTGGACAGCGATCTCGAAGTCGGCTCCTCGGCGATCGGCCAGGGCCAGGTCCTGGCCACCCCGCTCGAGATGACCGAGGTCGGCGCGACGATCGCGATGGGCGGCAAGCGTCCGGTGCCGACGCTCGAGGCCAATCAGCCGCCGCGCTTTACGCCGGTGGCGAGCGCCCACGTGGCCAGCGAGGTGCAGCAGATGATGGTCGCCGTGGTCCAGTTCGGCACGGGCACGGCGGCGCAGATCCCCGGCGTCACCGTGGCGGGCAAGACGGGGACGGCCGAGCTCCAGAGCACGACCACGTCAAATGGCCAGAGCGTGGCGAACGCCAACCAGCTGACCGACGCTTGGTTCGTCGGGTACGCGCCGGTGGGCCATCCGCGGATCGTGGTCGGAGCTCTGTTCCCCAATCAGGGAGCCGGCGGCGCCACCGCCGCGCCGTCCGTGCGCCAGGTCCTCGTCGCGGCGCTCCAGGGGCACTGACCCCGCGTCCCCGCGTCGTCGGGAGGCGTCACGGCGCCGAGCTCAGGGCGGCCGAGGTCAGAGATCGAGCGAGATCTGCCCCGTCTTGCCGCCGCCGCTCGGATAGATCTGGAGCGTCAACGGGCGGTTCGAGTAGACGGAATCGGGCAGCTTGAACAGGAGCAATCCACCCCCGGTGGGTCCGAAGCTCGCCGTGGTGTTGGGCTCCGGCTCGATCGCCGCCGGCGGGAGCACCTGCGAGGTCCAGGCGTAGCCGTTGATCTGAGTGTCGAGGGCGATCGGGCGGTAGACGTCGCCGCTCGAGTCGACGATCTCGAACCTCTCGGCGGTCGGATGGGACTCGTTGGTCTGATTCTTGGCCCACAGGAAGACGCCGTACCAGAGCTGATCGGGTGCGAGCGTGTCCTCGCCCGTCGGCAGGCCGGCGAGGTACTGCCGATCCTCGACGGCGTACTGGTTCAGCTCCCGTGAGATCTGGAGCTGATACGTGATTGGCCCGGCGTCGACGTAAACGCCGTCGTTGAGCTCGCTAGAGGGCTGCGACACCTGGCCGCACGCCGCAACCACGAGGGCCAGTCCGAGGGCGCAGGCGAAAGTCCACAGACGGCGGGCAGTCACGGAGGCGGGAGTTTAGTGGTCGTCCGCGTCAAGAGGCAGGCCACGGATCAGCCACCCGCCACGGTGGCGCGCTTGCCCCGGTCGCGTCCCTCCTCGAGGATCGCCTGCAGCCGGCGGAGCGCCTTTTTGGTCTTGCGGTGCATCCACCTGGTGCCGCCTAGGGCCTCCATCAGGTGATCGGACGGCATCACCGGCACCGTCTCGAGCGTGTACTCGACCCGCGTGCTGCCCCCCGGGCCGGGCGAGAGCGTGTAGGTCCCCAGCATCTTGATCCGGTTGTACTTGCCGCCCCGGCCGCGCTCGACGATCCGGAACGGCGGCTGAACCTCGGCGAAGCTCATGTCGGCCCAGTTGAAGCGGGCCAACGGCGCCTTGATGCGAAAGCGTGCGCCGGCTCCGGTCCCGTATGAGTCGACGCGAGTCAGGTGCCAATCGACGAGATAGTGGTCGGTGAACTCGGCATGGTTGGCGATGTCGGCCAGGTACTCGAACACCTCCTCGCGAGGTTTCGAGATGGTCGACTCGACGGTGAACGGTTCCACGGCCGGGGATTCTAGGTTTCGCGCGGCGCGGAGGCTTCGGGACCTCTAGGCGCCGCCGTCAGACGCCGCCGACCATTGAAACTATGCGGCGCGATGATCGGTCAGCCGCATCGTGTGCCCGAACTCCGGTCCATGCACGATCTGCGAGCGCAGGCCCGGCTTGGGCTCGAGCGCCCGGCAGAGCTCGCAGTGCAGACCGCCCCCGTCGTCGAGGTATACCCGCTCGCCAATCAGCGGCGTCCGCCGGCACCCCTGGCAGCGCTCGCGGTCAGCGTCGCGGCGCCCCGCCGCGCTACGAACCAGCGCGACCTGAAGTTCGGGATCGGCCTGATCTGGGTATTCGGGATCCCACACCAGTCGAGTGTTCGGCGCTGTGCAGGGGGTTCCTGCCGACGCCGACTAAGGCTCTGCTAAACGCGTTCGTGGCGGTCAGCCATCCGTCCAGAAGCGTTCGGCGGGCTTTGACTCGGGGGATATGATGGCCTGAGTGGCTTGTCCAAGTCGGCAAGTCTGCAGCCCGTAACAAGGAGAACGCGCCTTCATGAAAGCTTGGATGTCAGGCAACGTTGCGGGGACCGGAACTTTCAGATGCACGGACTGTGATTACCCCGTGTCGCTCGATGCAGTAGACGAACTGCCCACCTGCCCGAACTGCGGGGGTACCGAATTCGTACGGGCTTCGCTCTTCACGACCGCGCAGACAAGCGTGATCGAAGTAGCGGCCGAGGACGACGACGAGGGCTGGCTGGACGAGGTTCGTGATGGACTGCACGAGCCTGGGCAGTACCTCGCCTACCGGACGGACGGCGAGGCCCCGGTGGCCTATGCGCTCCAGCGCGAATGGACTCGCATCGGACGCAGCCTCGCCGCCGATATTCGCTTCGACGACCCGACGGTGTCGCGTCGTCACGCGCTCATCGTGCGCCAGCCGGATGGTCTGCGGGTGCTCGACGACCGGAGCCTCAACGGCGTGTTCGTCAACGGCGAGCGCGTCGAGTGGAGCACGCTGGCCGACGGCGACGAGATCGTCATCGGACGCCATCACCTGCATTTCGTGGACGTGCCCGTCGTCTCGGGCATGCGCTACAGCCACGCCGGCGAGCACAGCGCGACCGCGCAGGCGAGCTGACCCCCGCCGAGATCGGAATTCCCGTCAGCGCCACCCCTGACCGCCCCGGCGGCGGGGGCGTCGCTGGCCTATAGTGGCGCCCGCGGGTATGGCTGCGACGATCTCTGTTCTCTCGCAGAAAGGCGGCACCGGCAAGACGACCGCCGTGCGCACGCTGACCGACGTGTTCCGGCGCGTCGATCTTCGCGTGCTCGCCGTCGACCTCGACCC
>DATBYI010000070.1:0-24789 GCA_036513815.1 Solirubrobacteraceae bacterium | reverse complement strand
TCGAGCGGACGGGGGTTGCTGATCGCGGTGCTGCTCGTGATCACCAACGTCGCCTGGCTTGCCTGGACGATCTGGCCCGAGCGCGATGAAACGATCACTCCAGAGCTCTACGCGCTCGCGCTGGGCGGCGCGGTGCTGCTTGGCGCCGCGCCCAACAGTGCCGCCAGCGCGTTCGTGTTCGTCGCCGCGGCCGCCGCGGCCGTGCGCGTCGAGTTCGAGCGAGCGTTCATGCTCGTGGCACTCTCCGCCCTGGCCCTGGGGGTGGCGACCCTCATCTACGGGAACAGCGCTCTAGGCCTGCTCGCCTACTCACTCGGCTTTGCCGCCACCGCACTGGCCGGATCGAACAGCCGGCAATCGATGCAGCGGACCGAGCAGGCGGAGTTGCTCGTCGCGCAGACGCAGCGTTCGCAGGAGGAACACGTGCGGGCGGCGCGGCTCGAGGAGTCGACCCGGATCGCGCGGGAGATCCACGACGTTCTCGCCCACTCGCTCGCCGGGCTCGCCATCCAGCTCGAGGCGACGGCCGCGCTGCTCGAGCAAGGGGCGGACCGCGAGGACATCCTGGCTCGGGTGAAGCGCGCGCACGAACTCGCCCGCGAGGGGCTACGGGAGACGCGTCGCGCCGTCGGGGCGCTGCGGGGGGACGGTCTGCGGGGGACGGCTGCCGTCGAGGCGGTCTCGGCCCGGGCCGCGATCGAGGCGCTCGTCGAGGAGTACCGCGCCGCGGCGGACTCCCCGGTGGAGCTGACGATCGACGGCGACTCGGCGCGTCTCGGCGGCCCGACCGGGCAGGCCATCCTGCGGGTCGTACAGGAGGCCCTGACTAACGTGCGCAAGCACGCTCCCGGCGCTGGAGTCTCGGTCGCGCTCCACGCGGGCGAACGGCCCGACGACGACGTCGTTGTCCGCATCGATGACCGCCCCATCGCGAACGGGAATCCAGTGACGCGTGGAAGCCTCGCGGCCACCGGAGGCGGGTACGGGCTGAAAGGCATGCGCGAGCGCGCTCAGCTGCTCGGCGGGACGCTCGACGCGGGGGCAAGACCCGATGGCTGGCGCGTCGAGCTCCGGCTGCCGCCTCCCGCCCTGCTCGCGACGACCGACGAGGCGCTGCCGTGACCGGCCCGGTGCGTGTAGTCGTGGTAGATGACCAGGCGCTGGTACGCGAGGGCCTGATGACGCTGCTCGAGACAGCCACCGACATCACCCCGGTGGCCGCGGCGGCCGACGGCGAGGAGGCGGTCGCGCTCGCCGCCCGCCACCGTCCCGACGTTGTCCTCATGGATCTGCGCATGCCCAAGCTCGACGGCGTCGAGGCGACGCGGCGGATTCGGGCCGCGCAGCCGGAGACCGAGATCGTCGTGCTCACCACGCACGCCGACGAGGCGTCGATCGTCGACGCGCTGCAGGCCGGCGCACGCGGTTACCTGACCAAGGATGCGGGGATCGCCGAGATCTCCCGCGCCGTCCACGCGGCGGCCAACCACGAGACCTTGCTCGACGCGGTCGTGCATAGCCGGCTGATCGCCTCGATGAGCGCCGGCCCGCGCCCCGCGCCGCCGCCCGCCAGCCTGCCCGACGACTTAACCGCGCGCGAGGCGGAGGTGCTGGCACTGATCGCGCGGGGACTCTCAAACGCGGAGATCGCCGAGGCGCTCGTGGTGAGCCAGGCCACGGTCAAGACCCACATCAATCACGTGTTTGCCAAGACCGGCGCGCGCGACCGGGCGCAGGCCGTCCACTACGCCTACACGCACGGCCTCGCCACGTGAGTAGAAGACGGGTCAGGCGGCCGGTCCGCGCGCCAGCTCGATCAGCCGGCCGAGGACGCGCTCGCCGTCGGCGCGCAGCCCGTTGTGCTCGTACTCGTTGGTGATCCACGGCCGCAGTCCGGCGATCAGCGCCGCCGTCTCCTCGGAGAAGAACCGCGGGACGTACATGTCGTTCGCGTAGATGGCTGCCGCCGTCGGGACTTGGTTGGCCGCCAGGGCGTCCTCGTCGTAGAGGCTCGGCCACTCGCGCTGGGCCAACAGCTCGGCCGCCTCGCGCAGCGGGGCGAGCGCGCCGTACTCCTCGAACATCCAGGGGTAGACGTGTTCGCCGGTGAACACCTCGGCGCTGTCGAACGCATCCGGGAGCAGGCGCTCGGCCGACCAGCGGGTCGCGCCGCCGTCGGCCCACGACGCCTCGTGCAGCACCGCGTAGATGGGGTTGCGGGCGAACGGTTCGGCGTGGTCCACGTCGTGCGCGAAGGCTGGTGAGTCGGGTGGGAGCTCGAGCAGGTAGTGGACGCGCTCGGCGCCGTCGCTCATCCCGAGATCCCGACCGAGCTGGCGAAAGCGCCGCCAGGTCAACGTGTCGCCGGACGGTAGGCGCATCGTCTCGGATGTGATGAGGTCGTGGAGCCGCAGGACGCGCTTGCGGTCAGCCGGGTACCGGTCGTAGTAACGCCGGCTGCGCGCGAGGACGCTGTCGTAGGTTTGCGCGTAGATCTCGTCGATCCGCGGGCCGAGCGCCGGCAGACCGCCCGTGATGAACGCCTCGGCGAGGCCGTCCGGCGCGATCGACAGGTATGTGACGACGCACATGCCCCCGAAGCTCTGCCCGAGCACGCTCCAGCGTTCGACGCTCAGCTCACGGCGGATCCACTCGGCGTCACGCACGATCGAGTCGGCGCGGAAATGGGCGAGGTAGTCGGCCTGCTCCGCCGGCGTCAGTCCGGGCAACGTTCCGATCGGCGATGAACGTCCCGTGCCGCGCTGGTCGAGCATCAGGACGCGGTACTCGCGGAGCGCGCGGTCGACCCAGCCCGGCGAGTCGGGGTTCCGCGTCGGACGGACTGCCTCGAACCCGGGACCGCCCTGGAAGTAGACGAGGAACGGCCGGTCGCGGCCGTCGGGGGCGGCAAGCTCGCGCGCGAACACCGTAATCCGCTCGCCGCGCGGGTCGTCATGGTCGAGCGGAACGTCGAACGAATGCTCGATCATCGCCATCCCCGGGAGCAGCACCTGTACGGACATCGCCGCAATCATGCCATCGCCGGGGTGTAACGCCCCGCCACCCGGGGGGTTTGGTAGGGCGGCATGTGGTTGAGGCGCGACGCAATGTGGAAAGCTCATAAAAGATGACTCGCGCTGAACGCACGGCGAACCTGCTTGGCGTCGTCGTCCCGTTCGCGGGCGTGCTGGCGGCGATCGTTCTGCTTTGGAATCGCGCCGTCGACGGCACCGACCTCGCGATCCTCGCCGCGATGTACCTGATCACGGCTGTCGGGATCACGGTCGGTTATCACCGGCTGTTGACGCACCGCGCGTTCCAGACGTACGCCTGGCTGGAGCGCACATTCGCGGTGATGGGCTCGCTGGCGGTGGAGGGCTCAGTCCTCGACTGGGTGGCCGACCACCGCAAGCATCACGCCCACGCGGACAAGGAGGGCGATCCGCACAGTCCGCACGTCGGGCACGGGGAGGGCCTGCGCGGGCTGTGGCACGCCCACACCGGGTGGCTGCTCGAGACCCAGGGCCAGGCCGACTGGAAGCGCTACGCCACCGAGCTCTACGAGGATCGGCAGATGCGGAGGATCGGACGGCGCTTCCCATGGCTCGTGGTTCTCTCGCTCCTGATCCCTACCGTCGCCGGCTTCGTCCTGCACGGCTTCACCTTGGGTGGCGCGGTGCGCGGCTACGTCTGGGGCGGTCTGGTGCGGATCTTCCTGGTCCATCACGTGACCTGGTCGGTCAACTCGATCTGCCACTTCTTCGGGCGCCGCCGCTTCGACATCGAGGACCAGTCGACGAACGTCGCCTGGCTAGCTGTGTTCTCGCTGGGCGAGTCCTGGCACCACAACCACCACGCGTTTCCGCGTTCGGCCTACCACGGGCTGCGCTGGTGGGAGATAGATCTGTCCGGCCTGTTCATCTCCGCGCTCGCTCGCCTTGGTCTGGCCTGGAACGTGGTCCGGATCACGCCCGAGCGCCAGCTGCAGAAGACGGTCGCCGCTCACTAGTGTCGCGAGTCACGATTCGCGACGCCCGTCCCGAGGACTGGGACGCGATCTGGCCGTTCTTTCGCGAGATCGTCGCGGCCGGCGAGACGTATGCCTACGAACCCTCCATGTCGGAGTCCGAAGGACGACGTACCTGGATGCTCGCCCCGCCGGCGCGAACTGTCGTGGCGACGCAGTCGGACGACGATGCCGTCCTCGGCACGGCCAACATGTATGCGAACCGCCCAGGGCGCGGAGCGCATGTCGCGTCGGCGAGCTTCATGGTCAGCTCGCAGCACGGCGGGCGGGGTGTCGGCCGCGCACTCGGCGAGCACGTGATCGACTGGGCCCGGCAAAGCGGCTTTCGCGCGATCCAGTTCAACGCCGTCGTCGAGACCAATGAGCCGGCTGTGGCCCTGTGGCACTCGCTCGGATTCGAGACCGTGGGTAGGGTGCCGGAGGCGTTCGATCACCCGAAGCATGGGTTCGTCGGGCTGCTCATCATGCATCGATTCGTCTGATGCGACACCATGTGCGGCCTTCGAAGTGCGTCGCGGCCGCGATCAGCGCAATATGCGGCGCGCGTTTGAACGAGAAAATCGCCCGTCCGTCCGCCGGGCAAGGTTGAATCCGCCCATCCATCGAAATTCAGGAGGAGTTCCGTGCCCTTAACACAGGCCCAGCTGGTGAGTTCCGTCGCCGACAGAGCAGAGTTGAGCAAGGCCGACGCCAGGCGCGCGGTCGAGGCGCTCGAGACCATCGTGCTCGAGCAGCTCGGCAACGCGGAGAAGGTCCGCATCGGCGGCATCGTTCAGCTGACCGTCCGCGTCAAGCCGGCTACCAAGAAGCGCACGGGCCGTAATCCGGCCACCGGCGAGGAGATCACGATCGCCGCTAAGCCGGCGAGCGTCGACGTTCGTGCCCGCCCGTTGGCGAAGGCCAAGGCCGCGCTGCCGTCGGTCCAGAAGGCTCGCCGCCGCCTCGCTGCCTGAGGCTCGACGCGCCCATCAGGTGCCGCTTTCAGGCGCCGCTGGTCCCTTCCAACCCTTGACGCACACGGGCGCCGCCTCGCGGCGCCGGCGTCACTTTCCGTCGGCGGTTTAGACGAGCGGCGGCGGTGACCCCTGGGCGCTGCCGGCGAGCGTCACATCCCACTCGCACACCGCGCAGGCGCGGCCGAATACGCGTCGGGCGAATTCGAGCGCGACCGCGCTCGGGTCGGGGCTCGAGCGGACGTCGTCCCAGTCGAGGATGTACTCCCCGAGGGTCGCATCCCAGCGCGAGGGCGCCACGGCCAGATCCGCGAAGCCTTCGTGCTGCGGGTGGGCGTAGGCGTAGAAGGCGGCCTTGGGATAACGAGCATCGCCCGGCCACCAGCCGACGGCGACCTCCTCAGAATCCATCGCGTTGCGCATGAGGTAGTCGGTCGCCGGCGGGTCAGCCGGTCGGCCCGAGAACAGGTTCACGGCGAGGTCGAACGAGCCCCACCAGGCGTTGACCAGGGTGGAGCGTCCGCGGTAGGGGGCCCGGAACGCGGCGAGCGTGAGCGCGGCCTGGGTCGCGGCGGCGAAGTAGGCCGCGACCTGGTCGACGTCGTACGTCGCGTGTTCGTCGTCCTGGTCGAGCGGCACGGTCCACGCGACTTCCTGCGGCGCCGGGTCGATGGCGACCGGACCCGCCATTTCGCCAACCGCGGTCAACACCGCGCGCGTCACCTCGCCCACCGACCGGTTGGAGGTGAGCGGCGTTGTCTCGGCCCTACCGGCGGTGTGCTCGACCACGGCCTCGTGGCGGCGTAAGTCGAGTGTGACGACGATCGCGCCCGATCCGTTCGGGGCCGGCAGGAGCGGGGTTTCCAAGCCGCGCGCGGTGACGCGGAGCGCCGTGTGCTGGAACTGCGGCTCGGGCGGGGCGAGTTCCACGGCGAGCTTGCCGAGGACCTGGCTGTGCGCGTGGAGCGTGTCGCACGTCGCGCTCCAGTCCTCGTAGTTGACTGGCGGCCATGCGGAGGACATTGGCGCACGCTAACAGCACGCCAGGTTGCACACCACCGCAATCGCCCGGGACGGACGTATAGTTTGCGCATGGGGATTCGACCGCGGACGCTCGTGGCGGTGGTCTGTTTGTTCTGCGCAATTCCGAGTGCGGCTCTCGCCGCCGAGATCGGCGTTGGGAGCGGGGCTCCGCCGAACAAGGTGATCCGCTTCGCGGGAAGCGAATCCGGCGGCGCGGTGACCTTCAGGCTTCTGATCTGGTCGGGGCCGGGCCTTCCGACCTCGGAAGAGGTGGGGAGCTTCACGTTCGCCGACCCATGCGCCGCGAACGGAACGACCGAGGTGAAGGTAAGGATCCACGTCGGCGCGGACCGCCTCTTCAACTACCGCGTTCACGGGGTCAGGGTGAGCGGCGGCCTGAACAAGCCGCTGACACAAGCAGGTGGCAGCGTCCGCGTGATCCGGAGCGGCTGTGACACCGGTTCGCTCCACTTCACCGCCGACCACGCACACTGATTCGCTTCCGCCGGCCTGATGGCGATCCGCTGCCCGAGATGTGGATCGGAGGCCCAGGACGGCATGAACTTCTGCGGCGTGTGCGGCGCGCCGCTGCACTCCCCTCGCACGCCGACTCGCGAGCGGCGGCTCGTATCGGTGCTGTTTTGCGACCTGGTCGGCTTCACCACGTTCAGCGAGACGCGCGACCCCGAGGACGTCCGCGATGTGCTCGGTCAGTACTTCGCGGCCGCCCGCCTGATCGTGCGCGACTACGGCGGCGAGATCGAGAAGTTCATCGGCGACGCCGTGATGGCGTTGTGGGGAGCGCCGATCGCGCGCGAGGATGACGCGGAGCGCGCGGTCAGGGCAGGCCTCGAGATCGTCCAGGCTGTCGCTGTTCTGGCCGGCGCGTTGTCGCTTCCCGAGCTGCGCGTCCGCGTCGGGGTGCTGACGGGCGAGGCCGCGGTGGAGGTGGGTAGCGCGGAGGAGGGGATGGTGACCGGCGACGCGGTCAACACCGCCGCGCGCATCCAGTCGATCGCGGATCCGGAGACGGTGCTCGTCGACGACGTCACCCGGGTGGCGTGCGAGCGCGCGGTCGAGTTCGAGGACGCCGGCCTGCACACGGTCAAGGGCCGGACCGTGCCCGTCCGAGTGTGGCGGGCGCTGGGCATTCGCGAGGACGCCGGTGCCGTCCGATCGGGAACGATCGAGCCGCCCCTGGTGGGACGGGACGCGCAATTGGAGGCGGTGGCCGGCGTTGCCCGGCGAGTGAGCGAGGGGCCCGCCGCTCTCCACATCGTCGGAGTGATCGGCGACGCAGGGCTCGGCAAGTCGCGCCTCAGCTGGGAGCTCGAGCGGCGAATCGTGCAGGACCTGGCGTTCGGCTGGCACCGAGGACGCTCGGTGGCGTTCGGGGAAGGCAGTGGGTTGAGTGCACTGGCCGAGATCATGCGTGCGGCGCTCGGGATCGGGCGCGCCGATTCGCCCGAAGGACGCGAGGCTCGCGTGCAGGAGGTCCTGGCGCAGCGGTTTGCCGATGATCAGGGCGAGCGCGTTCGGGTCGGCGCCGCGCTCCGTCGCCTGCTCGGCCTCGACAGTGGACGCGAGCTGATCGAACAGGGCGCGTTGTTCTCGGCCTGGCGCGTCTTCCTGGAGCGGCTGGCCGACGAGCGACCGCTCGTCCTCGTCTTCGAGGAGGTGCAGCTGGCCGACCAGGCTCTCCTCAACTTCATCGCCCACCTAGGGGAGTGGTCCCGTTCGGCGCGCATCCTCGTGCTCGTCTTGAGCCGCCCGGAACCGCGGCTCGCGCAATGGCGTGAAGCCGGCGAGAGGATCGAGCTCGAGCCCCTGAGCGAGGCGCAGATGGACGAGCTGGTGGTCGGGACGGTGGATGGAGCGCCCGAGGTGCTGCTGGCCGCCATCCGGGCGGACGGCGGCGGAGTGCCGCTATACGCCGTGGAGACGCTCCGGGCCCTGGCCGACCAGGGGATCCTCGCGATCGAGGGGCCGAAGTACGTCGTGCGCGGCGCGGTGGGGGAGCTCTCGGTTCCACCCACGATTCGGAAGCTCGTCTCGTCTCGGCTGGATCGGATCGAGCCGGACGAACGCCGCGTGCTGTTCGCGGGGGCGGTCCTCGGTGACACGTTCGCGGCCGCAGGCGCGGCGGCCGTGGCCGGCACGGACGAGCACGTCGCCCGTCAACTGCTCGACGGACTCGTGGCCAAGGCGCTGCTCGAGCCCGACAAGGACGGCTATGCCTTCACGCAGGGCGTCGTCAGGCGGGTCTCGCTTGCTCGCTTGTCGCGACGGGAACTGAAGCGGAGCCACATGGCCGCCGTCGAGCACCTTTCGCGGCTCGAGGAGACCGAGGCCGAGCTGGCGTCCGTTCTCGCCGGCCACCTGCTGGCGGCTGTGGAGGCGGATCCGCGGGCCGACGACGTGGAGTCGATCAAACGCCGGACCGTGGCGACGCTGACGGCTGCTGCCGAACGCGCCGCCGCCGTCGGCGCACTGAACGAGGCGCTCTCGCTGTTTGACCGCGCGGTCGCGTTGACAGACGACGAGCGCGAGCGGGCGGCGATCTTCGAAGCGGCCGGTTTCGTCGGCTACCGGGCGGGCGACATCGATGCCGCGACCGCTCGGTATCGCAGCGCATATGAGCTGCACGCGGTGGCGGGGCGCGCCGCGGACGGCCAGCGCGTCCGGGCGAAGGAGCTGCGCGCCGCGGGTTATGTCCAGGCGGCCAGCGACGTGCTGCCCGCCGCGCGCGAGCTCTACTACGAGGTGCGCGATCAGCGTGATCCGGTCGCAGCGCTCGCCGGGAACGTCCTGGCGTACACGCTGTACCAGAGTGGACAGTCGGTGCAAGCGCTCGGGATCGCCTCAGAGACCGCATCGATAGCCGAGGAGTGCGGCGACCATGGTGAGCTCGCCTTCGCGCTCGGCGTGCAGGGCAGCGCGCTCCAACAACTCGAGCGCCAGGGCGAGGCGATCGCGGTGAAGCGGCGCGTGGTCGCGGTCGCAGAAGCGCACGACGCCCGCCGCGTGGCGCCGGCCTCGAGCAACCTGTCCGTGGCGCTGGCCTCGGTCGGTCGCTTCACCGAGGCCGTCGATCACGCGAGCCAAGCCGTGCTGGGCGCCGAGCGAGCGGGAGAGCGCTTCTTCGAGCGCTACGCCCGGTTAGCCCTGGGGCGGGCGCTGTGCTCCCTGGGGGACTGGGATCGAGCGGTGGCCGAGATCGAGTCGGTCAAAGACGCGGTGCCGCCCTTCTACGTGGCGATGGCGATCGCGCCGCTGGTCGTGATTGCCCTCGGACGTGGGCAGGAGAGGCGGGTCGCCGAGCTCGTGGCGGAGTACGACGGGCGCGTGAGCGCCGGGGACACGAGCGTGTTCGAGAGCGATTTCCGGATCGTGCGCGCGGCCGCGCTGGCGAGACTGTCGCCCGACGAGACCCCCGAGATCGCGCGCCT
Source organism: Solirubrobacteraceae bacterium (assembly GCA_036513815.1). Classification (GTDB taxonomy): domain Bacteria; phylum Actinomycetota; class Thermoleophilia; order Solirubrobacterales; family Solirubrobacteraceae; genus Palsa-465. The sequence goes on along the minus strand of DATBYI010000070.1, from coordinate 15,337 downwards.
GATCCCGCAAGCCGTCGCGTCCGACTACGCCGAGTGGACCGGCTGGCTGGCTCCGATCGTCGACCGCCTCGTGATGCAGGCCGACGCCGAGCCACTCGAATCGGCGCTGGCGGCACTGCGCGAGCCGGGCGCCATGAAGCGCACCTCGCCCGTGCTGGCCCAGTCGGCGCGGCTCGAGGCCCATCTGGCGGCTCGCGCCGGCGAGGACGCATTGGCCCTTGACCGGTTGCGAGAGGCGGCGCGGCTGGCCGGCGAGTGCGGAATGAGGTTCGAGCATGCGGTGATCGTGCTCGAGTGCGCCGAGCACGCGGCGTCGTGCGGCGAGCCGGTCGACGGCGCGGCCCTGGGACGGGCCCAGGAGACGTTCGTGCAGCTGGCCGCGGTGCCGTGGCGCGAGCGGGCCGAGCGCCACTTCACCGTTGCGCCGCCGGCAGATATAGGACAACGCTGACGAACCCGACCGCCGCGGCGACCGCGAGGGCCAGCGCCGCGCTCGACTTGAGCAGCAGCGCGCCGACCACGGCGCCGGCCAGCATCCCGACGACGGCGCTCGAGCGTCTCGTCGTACCCTTGCCCGACCCGCCGGCCGGCCTGGAGTCGGCCGCCAGCGCGGTCAGCGTCAGCGTCAGCACGACGGTGGTGAGATCTGGCACGCCGATGCGGCGCACGGTTGCCGTCCGCGTGCCCATCGCGAGCGCGAGCGCGGCAATGACCGCGTCGCCGGAGACCTTGCCGGCGCGCGGGGTGACCACGGCGGCGAAGATCGCCGCCGCGCCGATCAGCGCCACCTCGACGGCGAGCGCCGCGGCGACGTGTCGGTGGTGACGTTCAGCCAGCCGCGATGCGAGCTTGCCGCCCACGCCGGCGCCGAGCAGGAACGCGCACAGGGAGACGATCGGCGCCACCACGGGCAGCCCGCCGCTACCGGCGATGCCGAAGCCAAGAAGGACGATGTTGCCCGTCATGTTCGCGCTGAACACCCGCCCGAGCCCTAGATAGCTCACGGCGTCGACGATTCCGGTCGTGAAGGTCAGGGCGAGCAGCGTCCGGGCAAGGGGATCGAGAACGCTTTGGGTCGCGCGCTCAGCGCGGGTGGGACGTTGAACGGTGGACATGCGCCCACACTGACGACAGCGTCGGTCGGACGGGCACTTTCTGTGTGCTGCCGCGCTCGATTGTGGATAACGCGCCACCGCCCCGCCGTTGGTGGGGGTGTGGAGCCGCCGTGCGCTTGGTGAGACACTGCATCTGTGGGCGCGCATCTGTGGGTGTTCCTGGGCATCTCAGCGGTCGTGATCGTGGTCCCCGGCCCCGACACCGCAATCGTCACCAAGAACGCGGTGATGCACGGCCGGCGGGCCGCGCTGGGGACGGCGCTCGGCGTCGAGGCCGGGCTGTCGATCTGGACGCTCGCCTGCGCGTTCGGCCTTGCGTCGCTGATCGAGGCATCTGACACCGCGTTCACCGCGCTCAAGCTGATTGGCGCCGCGTACCTGATCTGGCTCGGCGTGCAGGCGCTCTGGGCGGCCCGCCGCGGAGGCTTCCATGCGAGGGCGGAGCGGCCGTCCGGCGTGAGCTTCGGCGCGCGGGGCGGATTCCGCCAGGGGCTGATCAGCGACCTCGCCAACCCGAAGATCGCCGCCTTCTTCACGAGCGTGCTCCCGCAGTTCGCGGGATCCGGGCACGCGGTGCTCGTCCGGTTCCTGGTGATGGGAGGCCTATTCGTCCTGATGACGGTGGCGTGGCTGTGCGCCTACGCGGTCGTCGCCGTCAAGGCGTCCGAGCTCCTACGCCGACGGCGGGTGAGTGCCGCGATCGACCGGTTGAGTGGCGTGATCCTGATCGGGTTCGGGATCCGGCTGGCGCTCGAGCGACGCTGATCGCGCCGCGCCGGGTGGGTCACGACTGCACACTCGGCGCCTCGCCGCGCTCGAGAGCGCGGATGTGACCCGTATATGGCGCTGAACCGCCATTCACCGCCGAGCGGGGGCCGAGTGGGCGGATATGACCCAGCGGACATGACCCATCGGGTTCGCGCCACCGGGCGTGGGTAGAACGACAGGAGTGAGTCATCCCGCTTCAGAAGGACCGCCGGAGCGGGCCTCGTCAGCGCCACCGCCCGCCGAGCCCGCGACCGGCGTCGAGTCTCCCGAGGCCGCCCGCGGGGCCACGCTCGCCACCGGCGCCACCGCCACGACGGCGCCCGCCGGCGCGCGTGACGTCCCGCGCACGAGAACTGGCGCCGCGTTCAAGACGCTCATCGCCGGCGCGATCGTGCTGATCCTGCTGCTTGTTTTCATCCTCGAGAACACCCGGCGCGTCAAGATCGCCTACTTCGGCGTGGGGTTCCACCTGCCGCTCGGCGTCGCACTCCTGCTGGCCGCGATCGGTGGCGCATTGCTGATCGGGATCGTCGGCGGCGCGCGCATCATGCAGCTGCGCCGCCACGTGCGCCGGCGCCGGCGCTAAGGCGCCGCGGCGAACAATCAGTCGGGCACGTCGCTGCGCAGCTGCTCGAGCCACGTCGTGGCCGAGCCGTCGCTTGGCGCGCGCCAGTCGCTCCGGGGCGAGAGCGACCCGCCCGACCCGACCTTCGGCGCGTTGGGCATGGCCGAGCGCTTGAACTGGCTGGTGCGGAAGAACCGCTCGAGGAACACTTCCAGCCAGTGCTTGATCTCGGCGAGGCTGTATTCGCGGCGGCGCTCGTCGGGCATCAGATCCGGCCAGCTGCCCGCGGTGCGGTCGCTCCAGGCGTGCTGGGCGAGGAAGGCGACCTTGCTCGGCGAGAAGCCGAAGCGGAGGATGTAGTAGAGGAAGAAGTCCTGGAGCTCGTAGGGGCCGACGACCTTCTCGCTGCCTTGGATCTCGTCGCCGCTGGCGGGGACTAGCTCGGGGGAGATCTCGGTGTTCAGCACCGAGTCGAGCACCTCGTCGACGCCAGCGCCGAACTGGTCGGTGTCGATCGCCCAGCGGACCAGAAACTGGATCAGTGTCTTGGGAACCGACGCGTTGACGTGGTAATGGGACATCTGGTCGCCCACGCCGTAGGTGGCCCAGCCGAGGGCGAGCTCCGATAGATCGCCGGTCCCGAGGACGAGTCCGCCGTGATAGTTGGCCAGGCGGAACAGGTGCGAGGTCCGCTCGCCGGCCTGGACGTTCTCGTACGTGACGTCGTAGACGGGTTCGCCATCGGCGGCCGGGTGGCCGATGTCGCGCAGCATCTGCATGGCGGCGGGCCGGATGTCGAGCTCCTGGGCGCTCACGCCAAGCGCCTTCATCAGGCGGTGGGCGTTCGAGAGCGTGCGCTCGCCGGTGGCGAAGCCGGGCATGGTGTAGGCGAGCACGTTCGCGCGCGGAAGCCCGAGCCGGTCGACGACGCGCGCGGCGACGATCAGCGCGTGCGTCGAGTCGAGCCCGCCCGAGACACCGATCACGATCTTGTCGATGCCGGTGGCGGACAGGCGCGTCTCCAGGCCGCGGACCTGGATGTTGTAGACCTCCTCACAGCGCTCGTTGCGGCTGGCCGGATCGTCCGGGACGTACGGGAACCGCTCGACATGGCGCCGCAGCGGGACCGCCGAACCGTCCGCGATGCCAAGCTCGAAGTCGATCCAGCGCATGCGAGCGAGGCGGCGGCGGTGGTCGTGGACCGAGTCTCCGTAGCTCGAGGTGCTGGCGCGGTCCGACGCGATCCGGTCGAGGTCGATGTCGGCGCCGATGAGCTGCTCGCCGGCGGCGAACCGCTCGGACTCGGCGAGCAAGTCGCCGTTCTCGTAGATCACGGCCTGCCCGTCCCAGGCCATATCGGTGGTCGACTCGCCCATCCCGGCGGCGGTGTACAGGTAGGCGGCGATCGTGCGGGCGGACTGCGAGGCGCACAGCAGGCGACGGAACCCGGCCTTGCCGATCGTGATGTTGCTGGCCGACAGGTTCGCGAGCACGGTGGCGCCCGCCAGGGCGGCGTAGGTGCTGGGCGGGATCGGCACCCACAGGTCCTCGCACACCTCGGCGTGGAGGATGAACGAGGGCAGATCGCGGGCGCGGAACAGCAGATCGGCCCCGAACGGGACCTCGACGCCGAGCAGCCGGATCCGATCGCTCACGGCGTCACGAGCGGCGCGGAACTGGCGCTTCTCGTAGTACTCGCGGTACTCGGGTAGATAGCTCTTGGGGGCGACGCCGAGCACGCTGCCCCGGTGGATCACGACGGCACAGTTGAACACGCCGTGCTCGTGACGAAGCGGGGCACCGATCACCACCACCGGCCTGAGCTCGACGCTCTCGCCGGCGATCTGGCCGATCGCGTCCTCGACGCCGTCGAGCAGGGCCGTCTGGTGCAGAAGGTCGTCGATCGAGTAGCCCGACAGGCCCAGCTCGGGGAAGATCACGACCGCCGCGTGGTCCTCGGAGGCCTCGCGCGCGAGGGCAACCGTACGCTCGGCGTTCAGGCGAGGCTCGCCGATCCGCTCGTGCGGGACGGCGGCCGCGACCCGTGCGAACCCGTGGCTGTAGAGAGATGCGAAGTTCATGTGTGTGGCGATAGTGTCCGGGCCGGGTAACAGAGAAGCATGGCGAGCGAGAGTGAGCATTCGACCGTCCCCGAGGCGGTCCAGGAACTGGTCGACCGGCTAGTCGCGCGCTCCGAGGTGCGCGGCGACTCATGCGTGGAGCTGTCGGAGCTGAGCGAGATTGTCCAGGACTCGGAGCTTGGCGACGACGAGGCCCAGATGGTGCACGACATGCTGCAGGAGCGCGGCCTGGACGTGCGCGACGACTGCGGCCGGCGTGGCGTCGAGCAGACGACCTACGCCAACGGGGATCTGGCGGATCGAACCACCGACGCGATGTCGCTGTTCCTGCAGGAGGTGCGCCGCTACCCGCTCCTGACCCGAGCCGAGGAGGTCGAGCTGGCCAAGCGCATCGAGCGCGGCGACCTCGAGGCCAAGAGCCAGCTCGTCAACTCCAACCTGAGGCTGGTGATCTCGAACGCCCGGAAATACCAGGGCCACGAGCTGCCGCTGCTCGACCTGATCCAGGAAGGCATCCTGGGTCTGATCCGCGCGACCGAGAAGTTCGACTGGCGCAAGGGCTACAAGTTCTCGACCTACGCCACCTTCTGGATCCGGCAGGCGATCCAGCGGGCGCTCGACAACCGGTCGCGCACGATCCGGATCCCGGTCCACCTGGGCCAGCGGGAGCGCAAGATCGGGCGGGCGCAGCGCGAGCTGGCGGCCCGCCTGGGTCGCGAGCCGACCGACGAGGAGATCGCCGAGGCGGCCGAGCTCACGCCGGAGGAGCTCGCCGAGGCCCGGGCGGCCTCGCGGGTGGTGACGAGCCTCGACCGGCCGGTGGGGGAGGACGAGGAGACGTCGTTCGGCGCGCTGCTGGCCAGCGACGAGCGCGGCCCCGAGGAAGAGGTGGACATCCTGCTCCGGGAGGATGCGCTCGCGCGCGCGCTCCAGCGGCTCCCTGAGCCCGAGCGCGAGGTCGTCAAGCTGCGTTACGGCGTGGGCGGCGATGATCCGACGCCGCTCAGCGAGACCGGCCGCCGACTGGGCATCTCCCAGGACACGGTGCGCCGCCTCGAGCGCAAGGCCTTGGCCGAGCTAGCCGCGAGCCGCGAGCTCGACGCCCTCCGGCCCGCCGCCTGAACGCGCCACCTCGGTCCTCGCCATCCTGATGAGCTCGTCGACGAGCGCAAGCGCCGCCGCGTGCGTCTCCTCGCGGACCTTGCCCATGGCGTGGACGGCGTACGTCCCGGCGGGCTCGGGATCGCTCGAACGCTCCTGGACGGCGCGGCGGAAGCGCAGCCGCTCGAGCACCGAGCGCGACGCGCGGCGCATCCAGATCTCGTCGCCCCAGGCGAGCAGACGGGCGACCCGGGCGTCCTCGACCGCGCTCGAGCTCGCCGTGCCCACTGCCTGCGCGGCATAGCGGTAAAGGTCAGCGCGGCGCCGGTCGTCGACGAGATCGTTGTATCCGCGCAGGAACGACGCGATCGGCCGTGACACCGAGCGCGGATGGTCGGTGAAGCTCTCGCCCGCGAGCATCGACGCGAGCTCCATGACGCAAGCGCCATGCTCCGGTGAAGAGTGCCTGCCACGGCTGAGCTTGATCGTCTGGTAGCTGGTTGGTGGCATCTGGAACCTCCTGGCGGGTTTGAATCCTTCCTCGGCGCACCCCGAGTGATGAACGCATCATCCCTGCCGCGCGTCCGCCAATCAACCGTGGAATGTGAACAACTCGCGTCGAGGCGCGGGTTTCCCCGCTGGCGCCTCAGCGAGATGCCAGCTCGGGCTGGTGCACCGGTCCGGTACGCCCCGTTGGGCCGCCGCCCCGCGGCTCCTCTTCCTCGCGGAAGCGCTCGGCGGTGTCCCGGGCCGTCTGCTCGGCCCACGGGGTCGTCGTCAGCAAGCCGAGGATGAGGCAGACGGCCCCCAGCCCGGCGCAGATCCACCAACCGGCGTGCGTCGCGGCCGCGAAGCTCGGGCCGATCGCCCCCGAGATCGCGCCGCCCGAGATCGCGCCGAGGACCGCCACGCCGAGCGTCATCCCGACGGTTCGGCTGGTCGAGGCGACCGCTGCGGCGACGCCCGCCTGCGAGGGGGGCATGCCCGACACGGCGGTGTTGGTGATCGGGGGGTTGATCAGGCCACAGCCGAGGCCGAAGACGAAATAGGCGGCGAGCAGGTAGGCGGTCGACGTCGTCGGGGTGATCACGGTCAGCATCACCGACGCGATGAGCAGGGCGATGCCCGAGATGGTGAGCGGCCATCGGGCGCCGCGGCGGCTCACGAGCCGGCCGGATATCGGCGCGGAGACGAACACCATCGCGGCCATCGGCAGCACGTACAGGCCCGCGTGAAACGGGGACAGATGCCGGACGCCCTGGAGGTAGAGCGTGTTCAGGAAGAGAAACCCGCCCTGGGCGGCGAAGGCGCACACCGCGATCGTGCTCGCGCCGGAGAACGGAACGCTGCGGAAGAAGCGGATCTCGATCAACGGCTCGCGCCGGCGCAGCTCGTAGGAGACCAGGCCCACGAAGGAAGCCAGCGAGACGGCGAACAGGCCGAGCGTCCCGGCCGAGGTCCAGCCGGCGCGCGGCGCATCGATGATCGCGTAGGTCAGCGAGGCCAGGGCCACGATGACGAGCAGCTGACCCACCGGGTCCAGCCGGCGTGCCCGCGCGGCCCGCGATCGGGGGACAAACAGCGTGGTCAGCACCAAGGCGGCCACGCCGATCGGAACGTTGACGAAGAAGACGGCGCGCCAGGAGATCGTGTCCACGAGCGCTCCGCCCACCACGGGGCCGAGCGCCATGCTCAGCCCGAACACCGCGCCCCACGCGCCGATGGCCTGGGCGCGCTCGCGCGGGTCGTCGAAGACGTTGCGGATGATCGACATGGCCACCGGGTTGAGCATCGAGCCGCCGACCGCCTGAAGGACGCGGGCGGCGATCAGGAAGCCGAGATTGGGAGCGAGCCCGCACAGCAGCGAGCCAAGCGAAAAGATGACGAGGCCGGCCCGGAAGATCCGCTTGCGCCCGAACCGGTCGGCCATCGAGCCCGAGAGCATGAGCAGGCTCGCGAGCACGAGCGTGTAGGCGTCGATCGTCCACTGCAGACCCGAAACCGAGGCGTGCAGGTCGTTGTGAATTGCCGGCAGCGCGACGTTGACGATCGTCGTGTCAAGGCCGACCATGAGCAGGCTGAAGCAGCAGATTCCGAGCACGAGGAGCCGCCGGCGCCGGCTCAGCCCAGCCGCGGAGCCTCCGTTCTGGCTTGCATCCATGTAATTCGATGCTACCCACGGTCCCAGGGGTGGCACAGTTAGCGCCGTGAGCACGGAAACCGAGAAGCAGCCGGGCGTCTCGGTCGACGGACAGCGCCGGAGCCGGCGGCTCCATCGCCGCGTGCAACGCGACGCTCCGCCGCGAGCCGGCAAGCACGCCGAGCAGGGGCACGAGCTCGGGGTGCTCACGGGTCTGGCGGCGCTCAGCCTCGACGCTCTGTCGAGCGTGGCCTACGGCCCCGAGGCGATGATGGTCGTGCTGGTCACCGCCGGTGTGGGAGCGCTCACGGACACGGTCCCGCTGACGCTCGTGATCACCGCGATGCTCTTCCTGCTCGTCGTCTCCTACACGCAGGTGATCGATGCACACCCCGAGGGCGGCGGGGCGTACTCGGTGTCCAAGGCGGAGCTCGGTTACTGGCCGAGCCTGCTGGCGGCTGCGTCCGTGGTCGTCGACTACGTGCTGACCGTCGCCGTCAGCCTCGCCGCTGGGGCGGCCAGCCTCGGCAGCGTGTTCCCGTCGCTCGGCCACCATCTGGTGCTGGTCAGCCTGGTCGGCCTCGTCATCCTGACCGTCGTGAACATGTTCGGGCTCGCGGAGTCGGCGCGCCTGCTGATGCTCCCGACCCTGGTGTTCATCCTCAGCGTCCTGGCCACGATCGTGGTCGGTGCGCTGCGCTCGCATCCCGTCGCGCAGATCGGGACGGCGGAGTCGTTTCCGGCGGCCAAGGCGGTTGGGATCCTCCTGATCCTCAAGGCGTTCGCCTCCGGATGTTCGGCGGTCACCGGGGTGGAGGCGATCTCGAACGGCGTGCCGGCCTTCCGCGAATCACGCGTGAAGACCGCCCAGCGCACCGAGATCTCGCTCGGTGCGCTGCTCGGGGTGATGCTGGTCGGGATCGTCCTGGTGATCCGCGCCCGCCACGTCGTGCCCCGGGGCGGGGTGACCGTGCTGGCTCAGGTCACCGCGGGGGCGTTCGGGACGGGATGGATGTTCTACGTCTCGAACATCGCGGTCGCGCTCGTCCTCGGTCTCGCCGCCAACACGAGCTTCGGCGGGCTCCCGGTGCTGATGAGCCTGCTCGCCAAGGACCACCGGCTTCCGCACGCCTTCTACCTGCGCTCCGAGAAGCCGGTGTACCGGATCGGAATCCTCGTGCTCGCGATCGGGGCCGGGCTCCTCCTGCTCGCCGTAGACGCGAAGACCGACAGCCTGATCCCGCTCTTCACGATTGGAGTGTTCGTCGGCTTCACGCTCAGCCAGATCGGCCTCGTCCACCACTGGTTCAAGGACCGGCCGACGCGCTGGCAGCTGCGCGCGGCCCTCAACGGCACCGGCGCGGTCATGACCTCGATCGCCGTGTGCGTCTTCCTCGGGACGAAGTTCCTGGCGGGGGCGTGGGTCGTCGTCGTGACGATCCCGCTTCTGATGATGCTGTTCGCCCGGACCGAGCGCTACTACGCCGACGTGGCGCGAGAGCTCAAGCTGGGCAAGACGCCGCCGCCGCCGCACAAGCGCGAGGGCATCGTCATCGTGCCCGCCTCGACCGTCAACCTGCTGACTCAGAAGGCGGTCAGCGCGGCGCTCTCACTCGGACAGACGGTCGTCGCGGTGGCGGTGGCCGGCGACGAGGAGGAGTGCGACCGGATCAGGCGCGAGTGGAACGAGTGGAGCTGTGGTGTGACGATCGAGGTTCTGCTCGACCCTCAGCGCTCGCTCGTGCGCACCGTGCTCCGCTACGTCAAATCGATCGAGAACGAGGACGCGACGATTCTCGTGCTGATCCCCGAGATCGTCCCACGCAAACGCCGCCACGAGATCTTCCACAACCAGAGGGCCCGGCTGCTGGCCGCGGTGCTCAAGGCTCGCACGAACGTCGTCATCGCGACGCTGCCATTTCACCTACATGACTGACGCCCGGCCGGGTTTCGTCATCTCGGGAGCGACGCAGCGAGACCGTCTTAGGGCGGAGCGCGCTGGGCGTGGCGGGGCTCCCGAGGGTGTCCTGGGCGTCGGCGCTCGGGCGCAGCACGACGATCTCCCCGGGGGCGTGGTCGATCAGCCAAGCCACATCATCGGCGTCGAACCCGTGGCTCCCGTGCGAGGCGGCCGCGATCACGATCCGGTCGAAGCGCTCCTGAGCGATCGCCTGGCGCAGCGCGTGGCGGCGGTTGCGACCTCGCTCGATGCGCGAGTCGACGGGCACGCCGGCCTCGGTGGCGCGCTGCTCTATGACCTCGAGCAGCGGCAGGCCCATGGAGCACTGACGCGGCAGCGGGGTGTCGAGCGGCAGGTCGAGCGGAACCCTGGCCAGGAACACCGGGACGAGCGTGGCGCCCTCGGCGGCGGCCAGCCGTAGGGCGGCGCGCAGCGCGCGCTCGGAGAGATCCTCGGCCACGAATGGGAACAGAATCCGGCGGCCCGTCCTCGCCGTCGGAGTAGGAGGCCGGCGGGTCCGCCGGAGCAGTCGCGGAGCGGCCAGGACGGCGACCGCGACAGCGAGGATCACCACGACGACGATCAGCGCAACGGTCATATCGATTCTCCTTTCGTTCGCTGGGTCCGGTCGGCCACGATTCGCAGGTCGACGCCGGGCAGCAGCTCGATCAGCCTGAACGGCAGCGAGGTTTGCGTCAGCCGGCGAAACGCGCCTCGTGGGCTCGGCGTCCCCATCAGCAGGTAAGTGGTCCCGCGGTCCTGAGCCACCCGCTGGGTGACCGCGGCGACGTCGTCGCCGTGCTCGATCAGCAGGTGCGCGCCGAGCACGCTGGCGAGCCGTCGCAGCGCCTCGAGCTGTTCTTGCTCCTGCTCGCTCGCGTCGTGATCGGCGACCCACAGCACGTCGAGATCGGCTCCCAACCGCTGCGCCGAGCGCCAGGCCCGGCGCACCACGCGCTGGGACTTCGCCTGCGGGGTGACCAGCGCGAGCAGCCGCTCACCGACCGCGGCGGGGGCGGCGCTATCGATCAGGCGCTCGTCGCCGGGACGAGCGGGAGCGTGCTCGACCGGGATGCGTTTCGCCTCGACCTCCTCGGCGACCTGCCTGAGCGCGACCTCGCGCAGCGCGGCCAGGTTCTCGACCTTGAAGAAGTTGTTGAGCGCGGTCTGGACCCGCTCGGCGGGATAGACCTTGCCCGCTCGGAGTCGCTCGACGAGCGACTGCGGGGTGATGTCGATCAGGACGACCTCGTCGGCCGCGCCGAGAACCGAATCGGGGATGGTCTCCCGGACGCGGATGCCGGTCAGCTCTGCCACCTGGTCGTTGAGGCTCTCGAGGTGCTGGACGTTGACGGTCGAGAACACATCGATCCCCGCCGCGAGTACGTCCTCGACGTCCTCGTACCGCTTGTGGTGCTCGACCCCGGGAGCGTTGGTGTGGGCGAGCTCGTCGATGAGGGCGAGCTCGGGCGCCCGCCTGAGCAGCGCGGGCAGGTCCATCTCCTCGAGCACGGAGTCGCGGTAGGTGACGCGCCGGCGCGGCACCGTCTCGAGCCCTTCCGCCTGCGCCACGGTCTCGGCGCGCCCGTGCGGTTCGAGGTAGCCGATGACAACGTCGCGTCCATTCTCCGCCTCGGCCTGGCCTTCCCGGAGCATCTGGTAAGTCTTGCCCACGCCGGCCGCCATGCCTAGGAACACCTTGTGGTGGCCGCGCCCGGTTGATTGCATGGCTTCAATGTTGACGCCCTCGTCCGCCGCCAATCCGGCGGCCATCACGCCCCTAGGAGGTTGTGGACGATCAGGTCGATGAGCTTGATGCCGATGAACGGCGCGATGATCCCCCCGAGGCCGTAGATCCACAGGTTCCGCCGGAGTAGCGCGCTCGCACCGATGGGTCGGTAGCGGACGCCTCGCAGGGAAATCGGGATCAGGAGAGGGATCACGATTGCGTTGAAGATGATCGCCGAGATCACCGCCGAGCGGGGGGTTCCGAGGTGCAGGATGTTGAGGACGTGCAACGGGCTCTGGCCGCCGCTGGTCGCGGCCCATGTGGTCGCGAAGATCGCGGGCAGGATCGCGAAGTACTTGGCGACGTCGTTGGCGATCGAAAACGTGGTCAGCGCGCCGCGCGTGATCAGCAGCTGCTTGCCGACCTCGACGATCTCAATGAGCTTCGTCGGGTTGGAGTCGAGGTCGACCATGTTCCCGGCCTCGCGGGCGGCCTGGGTGCCCGTGTTCATCGCCACGCCGACGTCGGCCTGGGCGAGGGCGGGGGCGTCGTTGGTGCCGTCGCCGGTCATCGCGACCATGCGGCCGGTGCCCTGCTGCTCCTTGATCAGGGCGAGCTTGGCCTCGGGCGTGGCCTCGGCCAGGAAGTCGTCGACCCCGGACTCCTCGGCGATCTTGGCTGCGGTCAGCCGGTTGTCGCCTGTGATCATGATCGTACGGATGCCCATCGCGCGCAGCTGGTCGAAGCGCTCGCGCATGCCCTCCTTGATGGTGTCCTTGAGGTAGATCACGCCCATCACCTGCGAGTCGCGCGCGACGGCCAGGGGAGTTCCCCCTTCGCGACCGATCCGGTCGAGCACCGGCTGGAGCTCGGCCGGGGCCCGGCCGCCCTCCTCGGCGACGAACTTGATCACGGCGTCGCCCGCGCCTTTGCGCAGGTGCTGACCGTTCAGGTTGACGCCGCTCATCCGGGTCTGGGCGGTGAAGGGGACGAACTCGGCGTGGAGTTCGGCCATGTCGTGCTCGCGGATCCCGAACTGCTTCGCGAGGACAACGATCGAGCGTCCCTCGGGCGTCTCGTCGGCGAGCGAGGCCAGTTGAGAGACCTCGGCCAGCTCGGCCTCCGAGACGCCCGGCATCGGGATGAACTCGCTCGCCAAACGGTTGCCGATCGTGATCGTCCCCGTCTTGTCGAGCAGCAGCACATCCACGTCGCCTGAGGCTTCAACTGCACGACCGGAGAGCGCCAGCACGTTGCGACGCACCAGCCGGTCCAGTCCGGCGATCCCGATCGCGGACAGCAGCGCCCCGATCGTGGTTGGAATCAGCGCGACGAGCAGCGAGATGAGGGTCGTGTCCGAGATCGACGTATGGGCGAAGAGGCCGAACGGGCGCAGGGTCGCGACGACGATCATGAAGATCAGGGTCAGCCCGGCGAGCAGGATGTTGAGCGCGATCTCGTTCGGCGTCTTGCGCCGCTCGGCGCCCTCGACGAGGGAGATCATGCGATCCAGGAACGAGTGCCCGGGCTCCTGGGTGATCTCGACCAGGATGCGATCCGACAGCACGCGCGTCCCACCCGTCACCGCGCTGCGGTCCCCGCCCGACTCGCGGATGACGGGCGCCGACTCGCCGGTGATGGCCGACTCGTCAACCGAGGCAATGCCCTCGATGACCGTCCCATCGCCCGGGATCAGCTCGCCCGCGGTCACGACGACGACGTCGCCCTTGGTCAGCTCGGAGGCCTTCTTTTCGGTCCCGTCCTGCATCCGCGCCACGGTCTCTTGGCGCATCGCGCGCAGCGTGTCGGCCTGGGCGCGACCGCGCCCCTCCGCGAACGCCTCGGCCATGTTGGCGAACACGACGGTCAGCCACAGCCAGATCGAGATCACGAACGTGTACCAGGACGGATCGTTGCCTCCGAGCGCCTTGCCGCCGAACAGCTGGATGAACCACGTGACCGTCGTGATGGCCGCGCCGATCTCGACCACGAACATCACGGGGTTACGGATCTGCACCCGTGGATCGAGCTTCAGGAAGCTGTCGATCGCCGCTCGCTTGACGATCTCCGGCTGGAACAGGGAGACCGCCCGGCGCTCGGTGGGCCGCCGCTGGGGCTGCTCCTCTTGGGGAGTCGTGACGCTCATGCGTGCGCTCCGGTCAGGCGGTCGAGGGCCAGGTTCAGCTGGAGCACGTCCACGCCGGGTTCGCCCGAGAAGCCGAGGCCGCGGCCACCGGTGTACTTCTTGACGAGGCGCATCACGGTCGAGCGCGGAAGGTGACGGACGGCGGCGATCCGGTAGGCCTGGATGTCGGCGTCGGCGATCGAGATGTCCGGGTCGATCCCCGAGGCCGAGCTGTTAGCCGCGTCGACCGGCACCTTGGCCGCGGTGAGGCCACCCGGGTAGTAGCTCCCGTTCAGGCTGATGTAGCCCTGGATGTTCGAGGAGATCTCCTGCTCGGTGGCGACGTTGTTGGGTCCCAGATTCGAGAAGGTGGTGGCCGCGGCGTTGTACGGCGGGACGGTCGCCGACGGGCGGCCCTGGAAGTACCTGGGGTCGGGGTTGGTGACCGGCACCCCGTCCTTCATTTCGGGCTTGCCGTTCTTGTAGACCTGGGTGGAGAAGTTCTGTCCGATCAGCTTCGAGCCGACCAGCTTGCCGTTCACGTACACCCGCTGGCCGTTGGCGTTCCCGGGGAAGGCGACCTGGCTGATGCCGGTAATAACGAGCGGATACAGGATCCCGAAGACGAGTGTCAGTACGAGGATCCCGAGCGCCGCGGTGATGATGTCGCGTCTGAGTGTCATGGTTTCAATAGAGATGTGGGGTGAGGCCCTGGACGATCGGTCCGAGCAGCAGGGCGGGGAAGAAGGTGAGCGCGCCGACGAGAACGATCACGCCGATCAGCAACACGACGAACGTGAGGTTGTCGGTTCGCATCGTGCCCAGGCCGGCAGGAGTGACCCGCTTGCCGGCCAGCGCGCCGGCAACCGCGAGGGCGAAGAGGATCGGGGCGTAGCGCGCGAACATCATCGTGAAGCCGCCAAGGATGTCGGCGAACGAGATGCCGTGGGCACCGAGGTTGCCCGCGTTGGGCTGGATGTAGCCCGTGTAACCGGCGAAGGCCGAACCATTGTTATTCGCCTGTGACAGGTACGCGTAGAAGGTCTCGGAGAACCCCTGGGGTCCGGTCGCGGCGGCCGAGATCGAGGCGCGGCCGGCACTGCTCGCAGTGGCCAACGAGGTGGAGAACAGCGCAGCGAGGGGAGTGATGAGCAGACCGATGGCCACGAGCTTTATCTCGCGGGCCTCGATCTTCTTGCCTAGGTACTCGGGTGTTCGGCCGACCATCAGCCCGCCGATGAATACCGCCAAGAGGACGTAGAGAAGGATCGAGTACAGGCCCGTGCCGACCCCGCCGAAGATCACCTCGCTGGCCGACAGGTTGGCGAACGGCACGGCTCCGCCGATCCCGGTGTACGACTCGATCGCACTGTTCACCGCGCCGCATGAGGTGACGGTCGTGACGACGTCGAACAGCGCCGACCCGGCGATCCCGAAGCGCTGCTCCTTGCCCTCCAGGTTGCCGCCGGTGGAGCCGGCGAGCACCTGGGTGTGCAGTCCGGCCGCGTGCTGCGCCGGCGAGCCATGAGCCTCGGCGATATAGGCCACGGAGGCCGCGCCGAGGAACATCACCATCATCGTCGCGTAGATCGCGTAGCCCTGGCGGCGGTTGCCGGCCATCCGGCCGTACATGAATACGAGCGCCGCCGGGATGACCAGGACGATCAGCATCTCGTAGAAGTTGGTGAACCCGGTCGGGTTCTCGAACGGATGGGCGGAGTTCGTGTTGAAGAACCCGCCGCCGTTGGTGCCG
>DATBYI010000069.1:0-3705 GCA_036513815.1 Solirubrobacteraceae bacterium | reverse complement strand
CTTGGACTGGCCGTACCCGATGGAATCGCGGTGGCCGATGACGGGAGCATCGTGATCGCCTGCTACCGGCCGGACGCGATCCTGCGCTGGAGCGCCGAGGACGGCCTCGAGCTGCTCGCCTCCGACCCGCAGGGAACGGTGCTGAACGCGCCGACGAACATCGCGTTCACGGGAGACGATCTCGACGTGGCCGTCCTGCCGAATCTGGGCGGCTGGCACCTCGTTCGGGGACGGTTGGGGGTGCGGGGGACCCCCCTCCCACGCCCGTCGTCCGAGCTCATCGACGGGTAATGGTGGCCGCCGGAGAGGGCCCGGTTCTCGCGGGCCTTGGTTCGGGGTCCCGCGTGCACGATGCGCGCGAGTCCCGGTTCGGCCGGTTGTACGAGGACCTCGTCCCCGGCGACCGTTTCCGCCACTGGCCCGGCAAGACGATCACCGAGGGCGAGCACCACGTCTTCTGTCTGCTCACCATGTCCGCGAGCCCGCTGCACATCGACGCCGAATACGCGCGCGGCAACATGCCGGACGGAGTCAACATCGTTCTGGGCAGCTACGTCTATGCGCTCGTGCTCGGCATGAGCGTGCCGGACCTGTCAGGCCGCGCCGTCGCGAACCTCGGGGTGGAGAAGCTCTCGCATGTCGCCCCGGTCCACCATGGCGACACGCTGTACGCGTGGTCGGAGATCGTCGAACGCCGGCGATCGCGCAGCCACCCGGAGAACGGGATCGTCACCGTCGACACGTGGGCGGTCAACCAGCACGACGAACGGGTGATCGCGTTTCGTCGCGCGTTCATGGTGCCGTGCCGTGACGAGGGTGACTGAGTCGTGCCGCGCTTCCTCGTCCAGATCTCGGTGGCGCTCCCGCCGGACATGCCGTCGGCCGAGCGCGGGGCGCTGATCGAGCGCGAAGGCGAACGTGGCCGGGAGTTGAAGCAGGCGGGCGTCATCCAAGACATCTGGCGCGTGCCCGGTCGGCTCGCCAATGTGGGCATCTGGCGCACGCCGAGCGTGACCGCTCTGCACGAGGCCATCGCTTCGCTGCCGGTGTGGGCGTGGACGGAGGTGAGTGTCACGCCGCTCGCGGATCACTATCTGACGAGCGAACCGGAGGGGGCAGATGGCGGGTGACGAGGTACGCGTCGCCGTGGTCGGTTGCGGGTTCCAGGGGCGCCTGCACCTCGAGTGCCTGCGCCGGATCCCCGACGCCAGGGTCGTCGCCGTCTGCGACCGCGACGTCGACCGGCTGAGCGCAGCCGCGCGCGACTTCGGGATCGCACACGCCTTCCGCGACCACCGGGAACTGATCGAGGAGCGGATGATCGACCTGCTGACGGTCTGCACGATGCCGGATAGCCACCGCGAGATTGCGGTCGAGACCCTCGACGCCGGCGCGGCGGTGTTGTGCGAGAAGCCGATGGCCGCCAACCTCGACGCGGCGGTCGCGATGGCCGAGGCGGCGCGCCGCGCCGACCGTCCACTGGCGGTCGGCTTCAACCTTCGTTTCTCGACCGCGGCCCTGGCCGCCCGTTCGTTCATCCTCGACGGGCGCCTCGGGACGCCGGTGTGCGCGCGCGGCTCGATGCTCGAGACCGTGGTTCCCTGGTGGGGACCGCACCACGTCAAGGCGATCTCGGGCGGAGGCGCGATCAATTCGACGGCGATTCACATGATCGATCTGCTCATGTGGCTCGCCGGCAACCCTCGCCCGTTGACCGCCACCGCGTCGACCGCGCGTCTGTTTCCAGGTAAGCGAGGCGCGACCGTCCCGAACGAGTCGGAGGCGAAACGCTACGACGTCGAGGACCTGGCCTTCGGGCACGTGCGCTTCGAGGACGGCTTCTGGATGACGATCGAGGGAGGCTGGACCTGGGACGCTCCGGGCTTGGAATGTCGCTTCGACCTGGTCGGCGACCGCGCGCAGGTCAGCGCCGAGCCGCTGCGCTTCTGGGCCGAGCGCTCGGGTGACTGCATCGATATCACCGGCGACGCGACCGGTGATTTGAACTTCCCCAAGTCGGTGGCCCGCCAGCTGGCCGACGTCGTGAGCGCCGTTCGCGACGGCCGCTCGCCGACCGTGACGGCCGAGCAGGCGCTCGAGGTGCAGGCGGTGGTCGATGCGCTCTACCGCTCCGCGGCGGAAGGGCGGGAGGTGTCCGTGGTTCAGACGCGGTCGGGGGCGCTCACCACGGCCGCGGCCGGGGCCGGGGCCGGGGGCGGCGAAGGGTGACCGGCGACGGTGGATGGCCCGATCCGTTCGGGCCCTCCGAGCTCGCCGGGCAGACCGCGCTGGTGACGGGCGCGGCCCAGGGCATTGGGGCGGCGATCGCGGGCCGGCTGGCCGACCTAGGCGCGGCGGTCGCGGTCAGCGACCGGAACGAACACGGGGCGCTGGCCAAGGCGAAGGAGCTGGAGGCAGGCGGTGCCCGCGCCGTCGGTCTACGTCTCGACGTCCGCGACAGCGAGGAGATCGAGGCCGCGGTGTCGAGGGCGTCGGAGCGGCTCGGCCCGATCGACGTGCTCGTGAACAACGCGGGGCTGTTCATCCTGACCGAGTCCACCGACGTCCCGGACGAGGAGTGGCAACTCCAGATCGACGTGATGCTGAGCGGGCCGTTCAAGGTCACGCGGCGCGTCGGCCGCGAGATGCTCCGCCGCGGCACCGGTTCGGTCGTGAACATCTGCTCCATCGGTGGGTTCGGGGGTCACCCGCAGCGGACCGCGTACAACGCCGCCAAAGGCGGGATCAAGGTGATGACCGAGGTGCTCGCCACCGAGTGGGCGTCACGCGGGATTCGCGTGAACGCGGTCGCGCCCGCGGTGACTCGCACCGAGATCCTCACGAATGTCATCCGCAGCGCCGGTGGCGCGATCAAGGTCGACGAGTACGAGCAGCGCACTCCGCTCGGGCGAATCGCCGAGACGGAGGAGATCGCCGACGCCGTCGCGTTTCTCGCTTCGAGCCGGGCGGCGTACATCACGGGTGAGACGCTAGTTGTCGACGGCGGTTGGCTGGCCAGCGACGGGTTTCCGGCCGCGGCCGCCGGCGCCGTACCGGGCGATCCGGTCGCGTCGCAATGACCCCGGCCGGAGTTCTCGTCGGGCGCGAGGGCCCACTCGTCTCGGGTCTGCTCGCCGGGCTCGGAGTGGAGATCGAGAGGGTCGATCCCGAACAGCTCGACGCGCAAGCGTGGCCGTCGGACTGGGGCGACGACGCGATCGTCTGGCTTCACGTCATGCCGGCCGGCGAGGTCTCGGAGGTGGCGCTCGGCGACGCGTCGCTGCTGCTCCGCTCGGCCGACCTGGCGCGGCAGGTGGCCGCCGATGCCGGCAAGTCGCTGACCTTCATCGCGCTGGTTCCCTCGCGCGGGCTCGTGAGCGGAGCGCTCGGGCTGTCGTGCGATCTCGCCCGTGGCGCGCTCGAGGGGCTGATGGAGAATCGCATTGGCGAGTGGAGCGCGGGCGGCGACCGCTTGCTCGGCGTCGTCTACGCCGGTCTGGCCGACGCCTCGATCGATGGTCAACGTCCGAACGCGGAACTCGTGAGCCGTACCCCGTCCGGCGCGCTCGGGACGGTCGGTCAGCTGGCCGACGCGATCACCTTCCTGGGGTCACGCCGCGCCGCCTACGTGACCGGAACGCTCGTGCACGTCGACGGTGGGTGGAACGCCTACTCGTGGATCTATCCGGCGCGGACGATCTGAGC
>DATBYI010000068.1:0-6577 GCA_036513815.1 Solirubrobacteraceae bacterium | reverse complement strand
GTGCCTTCAGTTGTCCGTCTTCATCCGGGAGAGGGAGCTCCGGGGCGCGAGTTCACGGACCCTGCTCACGCGCGCGAGGATCTTGCCGCGGTCGCCACGCTCCGCGCGTCCCTCGCTCGCCGGGCGCGGTCGGGCGCCGGTGGCGGAGTCTGGACAGCCGCCAACGACTCGCATTGGCTGGTCGTGCCCGACTTGCGCGCCCTCGTCGAGTCCTGGCCTGTATTCGGAGTCGGGTTCTTTGGCCAGGCGCGCGAGGTCGACCACACCCCGATCCTCAACCTCGAGCGGGACCTGCTTGCGCGAGCTTCGGGCTTTCGTGGCCTGCTCGCCTATTACAACGTTCGGTTCGCAAGCGGCCAGTGGGGGAATCTCGTCCTGTTCGCGAGCGAAGACGACCCCGCACGCATACGGACAGACCCGACGCATCTGGAGGCGTTCGCGCGAACGCCCGACCACTACCGTTCGGTTCGGCTCCATCGGCTTCGCTTCCCGGATGGGGCCGTCGGTGGGACCGCACCAGTCCTTGAATCGACATTGCTGATCGATTTCACCGAGACGCCTCCTTGGCGGGCGTGGCGTGGTTCGCTCAGAGCGAGCGAAGGAATTCGATCAGCGGGCCGTTGACCTGATCGGGGTGGGTCAGGTTGGAGGCGTGCGGCCCGCCTTCGATGCGCACCAAGCCGGCACACCCTGCCAGCGCCGCGCACAACCGCTCGCCCTTCTCGATGTCGATCGACTGGTCGGCAGTGCCGTGGAAGACGATCGCGGGGCAGGTGATCTCGTGGAGTCGATCGGTGACGTCGTCACGGTCGAACAAGCAGTCCGAGACGGGGCCCATGTTCTCGCGCGGGAGCTGACGCCACTTCGCGATCCACTCTCCGTATAGGACGGGATCGCCGATGATCAGGGTTGCTATCGCCTGGGCAAGCTCGTCCACCGGGCCGACGGCGAGCCAGGTCTGCGCCATCTGCCTGTACGCGGGAAGCACCTCCGGATCCTCGGGTCCGGACTGGGTGTCGATCAGGACCAGTGCTCGGACGCGATCGGGTGAGAGCAGAGCGGCACGGAGCGATAGGAATCCGCCCTGCGACATCCCCCCGATCACCGTCCGTTCGAGACCCAGATGATCCAGGAGCCCGAGACAATCCTGAGCGGAATCCCAGTAGGTGAATGACTGACCGTCGAACTCCGTCTCCCCGAACCCCCGCTCATCCCACGTGATTACCCGGAACTCGGGCGACAGCGCCTCGACCTGCGACGCGAACATCTCGCGGTCCATCAGGAAACCGTGCGCCAGGACGACGGGCAGCCCATCGCCGCCGCTGTCATCGAAGCGAATCCGCTGGCCATTGATATCGGCGAACGGCATGCGCGCGCCACTGTATCCGCTGCCCTGGGCGAATGGAGCCGCCGGCGCTCCTCGCGACCGGTTCGAGTTGCCCTAACGTGCGCCGGATGCTGACCTTTTCGGGGATGACGCTTGATCGCGCTGTGGCGGAGCGGTTGGATCCCGCCTGGGTCGCGGCACGTCTCGAGGATCCCGCGAGCCGGGCGATCGTCGCGACCGCGGACGGCGTGCTGGTCAGCAGGGACCCGCTCGTATCGCTGGTGCGCTTACCGCTGTCGGCCCACGCCCGCCGCGAGGCGAAGGAGGCCGGGCCCGTCCTGCTCGGGCTCGAGGGCGACGGTGCACTGTTTGCCCTGGACCTCGACGGACAACCCTCGGACGAGCGAGCACGCCTGAGCGAGCACGGGCGGATCGCGTCGTTACGCGAGGCTGGAAGCGTGCTGGCGCCAGCCGAGGCGGCTCTCGCCGCCTACGTCGTCGGCTTGCTCAATTGGCATCGTCGCTATCGGTTCTGCCCGACGTGTGGGGCGGCTTTGCTGGTCGCCGACGGCGGGTTATCACGCACCTGCCCAGCCTGTGGCCGGCAGCATTTTCCGCGCACAGATCCGGCCGTGATCGTGCTCGTTGAGCACGATGGCCACGCGCTCCTAGGGCGCCAGGCCGGCTGGCCCCAGGGGCAGTACTCGGTGCTGGCGGGATTTGTCGGTCCTGGGGAGTCGCTCGAGGAGGCAGTCATCCGTGAGGTCAAGGAGGAGTCCGGCGTAACCGTTCGCGACCCGCGTTTCGTCACCTCGCAGCCGTGGCCGTTCCCGATGTCGGTGATGGTGGGTTTCGAGGCGGGCTCTGACGGCGCCGACCCCATGCCAGGCGATGGCGAGTTGGAAGACGTGCGGTGGTTCACCCGTGAGGAAGTCGGCGCGGCGCTCGCACGCCAGAGTGACCGGCTGGTGATCCCGCCCGGGATTTCGATCTCATACTTCTTGATCGAGCGGTGGTTCACTCGGCATCGCATTTGAGAGGTGTGATCTCGAATGGGGAGGTTTAACCGAGGCTGTCCGCGTCCACTCACCAGAAGGGAGGCGCATGGTGAATAACCTCGCGAGGCTCGGTTCCGACGTGTGAGGCTGCCCGAGCGGGGAATGCGTATCCTCCGCTCCGCGCGGCCCGACACCGTGGCATCGGCACTGCCGATGACGTGGCAGCAACAGAACCGGAGCTGATTCTTGCCTCTGCTCGATCCGTCGCCAGTCACCGTGTACCACGGGAAGTTCGCCGAGGAGGAGGCGACGCGGCTTCTTTGGCGGGCAGGCTTCGGGCCGCGTCCGGGTGACGCCGAGCGACTGGCGCGGCTGGGGATGGAGGGGGCGGTCGCGTCGCTCACGCGACCGCAAGGAGCCGCCCGGCTGATCGGCCCCGCGCCGCACGACGACCACGGCTACCCGCTGGACCCGATCAACACGTGGGGCGATGACCACTGCTGGTGGCTAGACCGAATGGTTCGGTCAAACCAACCGCTGATCGAGCGGATGACGCTGATCTGGCACAGCTGGTTCGCCACCTCCGAGGAGGCCTCGAACGCACGGCTGATGATCAAGCAGAACTGGATGATGCGCGGCCATGCGCTGGGCAACTTCCATCAGTTACTCCTCGGCGTCACGGTCGACCCGGCGATGCTGCTGTGGCTGAACGGCAACACCAACTACAAGGGCAGCCCGAACGAGAACTACGGCCGCGAGATGCTCGAGCTGTTCACGCTCGGGGCCGACCGTGGATACAACCAGAACGACGTCCACCAGAACGCCCGCGCGCTGACCGGGTGGACGAACGACTGGGACCAGGAGCGCGGTCCGGTCAACTTCCGGTTCGAGGCGACGCTCCACGACTACGGGGTCAAGCGAATCTTCGGCCATCGCGGTCGGTTCGACTGGCGCGATAGCTGCCGGCTGGCGGTCAGCCACCCCGACCACCCGTCGTTCCTGGTGCGCAAGCTGTGGGGCTACCTCGTCGGCGCGGAGATCCCCAAGGCAACGGCGCGCGCACTTCAACGCGCTTACGTCGCAAGCGGCCACGAGGTTCGGCCGCTGATCGAGGCGATCCTTCGTCATCCCCTGTTCTACGAGGGCCCGCGTCTGGTGATCCCGCCCGTGGTGTGGACGGCCGGGTTGCTCCGCGCGAGTCGCCAGACGATCACCACGACCAGCTGGGCCTGGATCGCGAGCCTCACCGGACAGGTCCTGTTCCAGCCGCCGAACGTGTCGGGGTGGAACTACGCGCAGTGGCTCGACACGTCGCGGTGGGCGGGGCGGTTGGAGGCGGTCGATGTGGCACTCCAGAAGCACACGCTGAGCGGCAAGACGTACCCGTACGGGATCACCGAGGACGCCAAGCAGGCCTACGAGCACGCGATCGAGTTCTGGGGCGGGCGCCCGCTGTCGGACACGGCCCGGGACAACCTGCTTGCGCTCGGTCGCCGGATCGCACGCGGCCAGAACCAGACGTGGGAGCAGGTCACCTACCGGCAGCTACGACAGAACGCGCTCCGGAACCTGATCCCGATGACCCCCGACTGGATGACCGCATGACCGCGGGACCGGATCGGCGTCCGCCGCGCGCTCCCGAGGGGTACTGCGACGGTTTCTCTCGCGCGCAGGCGATCCGCCGCGTGCTCGCCAGCGGCAAGATGCCGGTGGCGCGGGAATGGGACCCACGGATGCCGATCCCCGCCGGCGCCGGGATCGACCGCCGGCGCTTCCTCGCCGGCGCCCTCGGCGGAGCGATGACCGTCTACGGCGCCGGGCGGCTCGGTCTCACCAACCGGATGCTCGGCGACGGGATCGCACGGGCCGCGGTGCTCCAGCCGGCCAACAGTCCGGTTCTCGTATCGCTGTTCGTGCAGGGTGGCCTCGACGGGCTGTCGTTGCTGGCGCCGGCGGGCGACCCGCTCTACCAACAGCTGCGGCCATCCCTCGCGGTCGCGCCCGGTTCCGGGGTGACTTTCCGCGAGGACCCGAGTCTCACGTGGCACCCGTCGGCGGCATCGTTCGCGCAACTGCACGACGCCGGTAAGGTCACGGTGTTCCCGGGGATCGGCTACTCAAGCCCGGACATGTCGCACTTCACCTCACGTCATTACTGGGAGGTGGGCGCCACCGACGCGTCGCTCCTGACCGGGTGGATGGGCCGATACCTGGACGTCGTCGGGGACGCGACCAATCCGTTCCAGGGCCTGTCGATGGACGGCCAGATCAACCCGACGCTCGCCACCGCCAAGAACCCAACGGCGGCGATCGATCAGCCGAACAACTTTGCTGTCTACCTGAGCGGCGTGTGGGGCGACGCGGCCGAGTGGGCGCTCGACTCCGCGTCCGCGCTTGGAGACGCGCAGCGCCACTCGCGCGACCCGGCGATTGCCCAGGTCGCCGGCGCGGCCTCGGAGGTCGGCATCGTGCGCCAGACGCTGCAGCCGTTCCGGACCACCAACACCAACCCCGGCGGCCCGTCCGGCTCGACCCCGAATCCAGGCGCCGCATACGGCAGCTCGGTCACCTATCCGAACGCCTCGACCGGTGACCTGCCGTCGCGGCTGGCTGGTCTGGCGGCGATGATCGCGGCCGGCGTCCCGTTGCACTGTGTCGCGCTCACGACCGACACACAGTTCGACACTCACTCGGGCCAGGCGCAGACCTTCGACTCCGGGGTGAAACTCGTCGCCGACTCACTCGCTGCATTCCAAGCGGACCTCGAGGCGCGGGGCGTCGACGGCCGCGTTCTCGTTCACGTCTGGTCCGAGTTCGGCCGCCGGGCTCAGGAGAACGGCTCCGACGGCACCGATCACGGCGCGGCGGGCACCTCGCTGCTGATCGGCAGCCGCGTCAACGGCGGCATGATCGGCGAGTTCGCCCCGCTCAACCAGCTGGATCCCAACGGTAACCAGCAGGAGAACGTCGACTACCGTGGCGTCTACTGTTCGCTGCTCGAGCAATGGTTCGGTCAGGACGCCGCCCCCGTGATCCCCGGCGCCGGGGGCTTCCCGCGCTACCAGCTGCTGGCATGAAGCGCCTGCTCGCCCCCCTCCTGTGTACCGTCGCCGTCGGGCTCCCCGCCGTCGCCGCGGCGGCTGCACCGGCTCCCGCGCACCTGCTCGTCTACGCGCAGGAATGGTCGCTTTGGCCCTCGCGCAGCTCGGTGCCGGCCGGGACGGTGATCGTCCAACTGTGGAACCGGGGTCAGGACGCCCACGATCTACGGATCCGCAGGCAGAACACCCACGGTCAGATGTTCGGTCCGGTGCTCGATGGGGTGAGGATCACACTGTCGGGTCAGGTGAGTCAGGCGACCTGGCATCTCAAGGCCGGCCGGTACGAGCTTTATTGCTCAATGCCGGGCCATCTGAAGATGGGCATGCACACGCGACTGACGGTGACGCGGACCTGACCCCGGGCGAGCCAAGCGCTGTAGGAGGAGGAGTAGATGGCCGATCGCATCCTGACCAGTCACGCGGGGAGCCTGCCCCGTCCCGAGGACCTCGTCGCGCTCAACCTCGACCGGACCGAGGGGCGGTTCGATGATGAGGACGCCTACCAGCGCAAGCTCACCCAGGCGGTCGAGGAGGTCGTGGCGCGCCAGCGGGAGATCGGGATCGATCTCGTCAACGACGGTGAGTACGGCCACTCGATGGGCCATCGGTACGACTACGGGTCATGGTGGACGTATGTGTTTCAGCGCCTGGATGGCCTCGAGCTCGTTCAGACCCCGGCACTTGAAATCGCGCAGGCGCGGCCGAGGCCGGGACAGCTTGCGCTGGCGAGCTTCGCCGAGCGCCGGGACTGGAACGAGTTCGGCGAGGCCTACCGAGATCCCAGCTCCGGGTGTGCGCTGCCGACCCCGCCGAGGATCGCGCCGGTCTGCCGCCGGCCGATCACTTACACCGGGCAGGAGGCGGTTCGGCGCGACATCGCCAACTTCGAGGCAGCACTGGCCTCGCAGGGACTGGAGACGGGCTACCTCAACTCGGTGGCGCCGGGGAGCTGTGCGCGCTTCGGCAACGAGTACTACGAGAACGATGAGGAGCTGATCTACGCCTGCGCGGACGCGATGCGCGAGGAGTACCAGGCGATCATCGACGCCGGGTTGAGCCTGCAGCTGGATGACCCGGCCATCGCCGAGAACTGGGACCAGATCGTTCCCGAGCCGAGCGTCGAGGACTACAAGCGCTTCACGATGGTCAGG
>DATBYI010000067.1:0-6133 GCA_036513815.1 Solirubrobacteraceae bacterium | reverse complement strand
CTCGTAGAAGATGATGAACGTCACCGCGCTCACCACGATCAGGAGCACGATGACCCAGAGAAGGCGGCGGATTATGTAACGGCCCATATCGGTGAGAGCTCCTGAGGGGCCCCGCGAGCGCGAGGCCCCTCAGATCATTGCCCTAGTGACTCGATCCTAACTCGATGAGCTGAACGACAGGTTCCAGTCGTCGTTCCACGGATCGAGGACGCCCTTCACCTTGGAGCCCTCGACCAGGGCGTTGTCCGCCCAGACCTCGGGGATCGCCGGCGCGTCGTCGACGATCATCTTGTCGGCGTTGGCAAACGCCTGGTACCGGGCGGTCGGATTAGCGATGGCAGCTGCGCTGTCGATCGCCTTGTTGACCGCCGGGTCGTTCAGGGAGGCCCAGTTGCTGTTGTTGATCGGCACGATGGCCTCGCCGCTGAACGGCACGAACAGCGCGGCGTACGGATCGGGGAAGTCCTCGATCCAACCCGCCGTCGGGCACACGTTGACGTGCGCCTTCACGTACCCGCAGAACTTCGAGTACATGGTCTGCTGCGGCACGGCCTTGATCGTCGTCTTGAAGCCGAGCGCGTTGAGCCCGGACTGGACGATCTGCATCTCCTGCGGACCGGGGGCGATGTTGCTCCCGACGATGAGGACGCTGCCGTACTGGCCGTAGCTGCCCGTGTACTTGCAGTTCGGGTAGCCGGCCAGCTTCATGTACTTACACGCGACGGTCATGTCGCCGTCCGGATGCGAGACGAAGTCCTCGCCGAACCCGGCGTTACCACCCGCCTGCGCGAAGCCCGGCACCTCGGGATAGATGAAGTGCGTGGCCACGTGTCCGACCAGCTGCCCACCGCGGGCCAGCAGGTACGCGGAGCGGTTCTGCACAGCGATCGCTGCCTTGCGCAGGTTGAGGTTGTTGAACGGCGGCGCCGTCGTGTTGAGCGCCGCGTAGTAAATCCCCAGCGGCGCGACCGAGAGCTGCGTCTTCTTGGTCTCGTACGCGCTCTGGAGCACGGACGCCGGCGGCCCATCGGCCATCAGCAGGTCGGTCGAGTCGAGCGTCTGGCGCGCCGCCACGGTCGGGTCGGCGCCGGCGTTCCACACGATCTTGTCCGAGTACGCCGGGCGGACGCCGTCGAGCGTCCGGTTCCAGCTCGGGTTGCGAACCAGCGTCAGGCTCTGTCCCGCCTTGTAGCTCGCGATCTTGTAGGGGCCGGTGAACACCTGCGAGGTGGGGTTCGAGTCCCACGTCGACGGGCTGCTCTTGTCCGCCTGAGTCGTCGAGCCATACGGGATCGCCGAGGTGCCCGGCAGCGTCAGCGCGTCGGCCATCGTCGGGCCGAACGGCTTGGTCAGCTGGAACACGATCGTCGTCGCGTTCGGCGTGGTGATCCCCGAGATCGGCTTATCGCTCGTGGCGGCCGGATTGGCTCCGACGATCGGGAAGTACCCCGCGGCGTATCCGTTCTGGATGTTCGAGTTGAACATCCGCATGAACGCCCACTCGACGTCCTTGGAGGTGACCGTGGCGCCGGTGCTGAACTTCCACCCCGACTTGATGTGCACGGTCACGGTCTTGCCGCCGTTGCTGATCACGGGCGGTCCGGACGCCAGCAGCGGCGTCGGCGAGTCACTCGTCGGCGTGAACGTGTAGAGCGGGGTCTGGGTGGCGTACACGACCAGATAATCGATCTGGAAGTACGAGGCACCCGGATCGAGGTGCTCCCAGCCCTCGCCCGAGATGATGTTCAGCGTACCGCCCATGTGCTGGGCCGACGCATCGGGCTTGGTGTTGGCTAGGCCGGCGAGCGAGATCCCGCTGCTCGAACTCGAGCTTGACGAGGTGCCCGAACTGCCCGAGCTGGATTTGCTCGCGCTACTGCTCGAGCCGGAGCTTCCGCACGCCGCCACCGTGACCGCACATACGGCCGCGATGAGCGTCAGTCGAAGCAGACGCATGAAGTTGTCCTCCTTAGCAGACACATTTGAGTTGTCCTCCTCCTTACTTGCGATACAGCGACGATTCTCCACCCATGTCTTCTCCACCCATCTCCCTCAGCGCCCGGCCCTCGGGTTGAGCGCGTCCTGCAGGCCGTCGCCGACCAGGTTGAACGCGAGCACCGTCAGCACGAGCGCGGCCCCGGGGAAGACCATGTACCACCACGCCGTGTTGAAGATGCCAGACGCGTCCGCGATCATCTGCCCCCAGCTGGCCGTGGGCGGCTGCACTCCGACCCCCAGGAACGAGAGAGCCGCCTCGAACAGGATGTTCGTGGGCAGGATGAGCGACGTATAAACGATGATTGGCGCGACGAGGTTGGGCAGGATCTCGCGCCGCATGATCCGGATGTCCGACGCCCCCAGCGAGCGCGCGGCCTCGATGTACTCCTTCTCGCGGATCGACAGCACCTGCCCACGGATGATCCGGCCCAGGTACGGCCACGAGGCGAGCGCGATCACGACGATCAGCGTCTCCCTTCCTGGCGTGATGAGGCCTCCGAGGCACCCTTTGCCGAGCGCGCAAGCCGAGGCCAGGCCGATCGCGAAGAGCAGGACCGGGAAGGCCAGGACGACGTCCATGAAGCGCGAGAGCAGCGAGTCGACCCAGCCCCGGAAGTAGCCCGCGATCGTGCCGATCGTGACTCCGATCAGCACCGCGAAGCCCGTGGCGATGAAGGCGACCTCGAGCGATACCTGCGCGCCGTAGATGACGCGGGCGAGGATGTCGCGTCCAAGCTCGTCCACGCCGAACGGGTGGATGGAGCTCGGGCCGGTCGGCTGGCCGAAGATGTTCAGCGCGCACTGGGAGGCGGGGCCCGGGCAGTTGTTGTTCGGCGTGTTCGGCCCGCTGACCCCGATCAACTTGACGATCGGTCCCGCGAACAGCGCGACGACGATCAGCAACACGATGAAGCCGAGCGAGGCCATGGCCACGCGATCGGAGCGGAAGCGCCGCCAGAACAGCTGCATGGGCGAGCGCGCGACGATCGCGCCCGGCTCGAGCTCGAAGCTCGCGTCCGCGGGCGCTTCTTCCGTCAGCAGCTCTAGCTCGGTCCCGAAGCTCATCGCCTATCGCTCCGGATTCCCCGGGTCAGTGGATCCTCCTCCACAACAGGGGGAATACCATAAGCGGCCGGAGTTTGTCATTAACGGTTAACCCGGCGCCAACGAAGTCCGGAGCCGCGGATGGACGTTCGCTCCTGACCGGCGGACCCTTCGAAGACGCCGGGGACAGGCGTCGCGACAATTCCCCGGGCACCAGCCCTCGTAGCTCAATGGATAGAGCACGCGCCTCCTAAGCGCGGGATGCAGGTTCGATTCCTGCCGGGGGCATATCGCGCGCGGTATGTCCCCGCCCCGAGGTGTGAAGATGCTCACCGGCCCCCGTGCTACCGTCCGCGCTTCTTCCGTGGCCGAAAGCACGCTAGAAGCACCCACGATCCCGGAGGCGGCCGCCGCGGACCAGTCTGGGCGGGCGGGCGCCGTCAATCCCACGCCTTGGACGCTACGCGCGTACACGCGCGAGCATCCGTGGCTGTCGACCTCGGCCGTCATCTTTGTCCTGTCGGTCGTACTCACGCTGTGGGCGCGCACCCGGCCGAGCTACGACGCCTACGGGTGGATGACCTGGGGTCACTCGACGCTCCACCTGAGCCTCAACCTGGGCGGCGCTCCGTCCTGGAAGCCGGTGCCGTTCCTGTTCACGGTGCCCTACGCCCTCGCCGGCCACTACCAGCTGTGGCTGTGGATGATCACCGCCACGGCGGTCGCGCTTGGCGGCCCGGTGTTCGCCGGCAGGATCGCCTACCGGCTCGTCGGCGGGAGCGAGATCCGCCTCGACCCGGAGCCGATCGTCCGCTACGCCGCGTGGGCGGCCGCGATCGTCGCCGGCGCCGGGGTGCTGGGGATCGAGGACTACTTCCACTACATCCTCAGCTCGCAGTCAGACCCGATGATCGTCACCTTCACGCTGGCGGCGATCGACATGTGCCTCCTCGGCCGCTACCGCTGGACGCTCGTGTTCGGTGTGCTCGCCGCCCTCGGGCGGCCGGAGGTGTGGCCGTTCCTGGGCCTGTTCGGGCTCTGGGCCTGGTTCAAGCTCCCGAGCATGCGGTGGATGCTCGTGGCCGGCGCAGCCCTCGTCCTGTTCATGTGGTTCGGGATCCCGACCATCACCAACGGGCGCCCGGACATCGCCGGGCAGCTCGCGCAGGCGTCTCCCCGCGAGCTCAAAACCCACCGCTTGACCGGAACGATCGACCGCTTCCACGAGCTCGAGTACCTGCCGGTGTGGATCGCGGCGGTCCTCGGCGTGGCGCTGGCGGCGCTGCGGCGCAACTGGAGAGTCGTGGCGATAGGCGCGAGCGTGGTCGTCTGGGTAATCGTGGAGATCGCCTTCGCCTTCCACGGCTGGCCGGCGCTCCCGCGCTACATGTTCGAGGCGGCGGGAATGGTCGCGATCCTGGCTGGCGTGGGAGTCGGTTCGCTGATGGCTGAGAGCTCCCGGATCCGTCAGAGGGCTGGGATCGGGTGGGTGGGTCGTTACTCCGGCATGGCAGCAGCCGCCGTGCTGGTCGTGGCGATGATCCCGGGCGGCATTCATCGCCTGCGGGCCGAGCACCTCGACCTGACCCAGCAGCACGCCCGGACGCACGAGATCTCGCTGCTGCAGAGCACGACCAACGCACTCGGCGGCTCGAAGCACATCCTCGACTGCGGCCAGCCGGTAACGGACGTCGAGTACGTCAGCACGTTGGCCTGGATCTACCGCATCGACGTCGGCTCGGTCGGGGGCTTCCAGCAGCACGTCGAGGGAGCCGAGCTGGCCAACCCGGCGATACCGAAGGTGCTCTTCGAGCCGCAGCCGCGGGGCGGCTGGAAGGTCGTCGCGTGGCACACGCAGCCTTCGCAGGTGGCCGGATGCCGCGGGCTGAACGCCCTGTACACGAGCAGCGGCCAGCTGATCCGCCAGTAGCGTGGCCACGACCGAGCAACGGCCCAGTCCGGCGCCGGCGGCGGCCGGAGCGGGCGGACAGTTTTGGCAGACCTCGGCGACCCGTCGCCCGCTCGTGCTCGTGCTCGCGAGCACGGCGGCGCTGCTCGTCGTCTCGCTTCTGATTCTGTTGTGGGCGCGGACTCGCCCGGGCTTTGATCCGTACGGGTGGCTCGTGTGGGGTCACCAGACGTGGGCCGGGAACCTCAACACCAACGCCGCGCCGTCCTGGAAGCCGCTTCCCTACCTGTTCACGCTCCCCTACGGGGTGGTTGGCCACTACCAGCTCTGGCTGTGGATGGTCACCGCGCTCGCGGTGTCGCTCAGCGGGTCGGTGTTCGCGGCGCGGATCGCGTACCACCTGACCGTGCGACCCGTCGGGGCAGAGACGGGGGCGGCCGCGGGATCCGAGCGACGCTATGCCGGGTGCGTCGCGGCCGCGTTCGCCGGCCTCGGGCTGCTCGGCCTCAGCGACTACTGGCACTACATGCTGAGCGCGCAGTCGGACCCGATGATCGTCGCGCTCTGCCTCGGCGCGATCGACTGCCACCTGCACGGTCGCTACCGCTGGGCGTTCGTGCTGGCGGCGCTGGCCGGGCTCGGACGGCCCGAGGTGTGGCTGTTCGTCGGCCTGTACGCGATCTGGGCGTGGCTCAAGGTGCCCTCTATGCGATGGCTGCTCGTGGCCGGCATCGCGGCGATGGTCCTGCTCTGGTTCGGGATCCCTGCGCTCACCTCACGCACGCCGTTCGTGGCCGCCTCGAACGCGCTCGGATCGGGGCGCCGGCTGCGCTCGGATCAGATCTTCGGGACGATCGGGCGGTTCGTCGGCCTGAACCCACGCGTGCTCGAGGCGACCGCGCTGCTCGCGGCGGCCATCGCGCTCGTGCGACGCGACCGAGTCACGATCGGGCTCGCGGCCGGCGTGTGCGCGTGGGTCGTCGTCGAGATCGCCTTCTCGCTGCACGGCTGGCCGGGGCTCGCGCGCTACATGTTCGCGCCGGCCGGCGTCGTCGTCGCCATCGCCGGCGCGGGAATCGGGTGGGTCCTCCTCGAAGGCCCGGGGGCCGTGCGCCGACTCGGGTCGGGTGTGCGGCGATTGCCCGGCGTCGTGCCTCGCTGGGCCGGTCCGGCTCTCGTCGC
>DATBYI010000066.1:0-2702 GCA_036513815.1 Solirubrobacteraceae bacterium | reverse complement strand
GCGTTCTGGATCGCCGGCGAGCGACTGTGCGCCACCGGCCAGCCGACGACCCCTAGGCGCGTCATGAGTCCTCGCTCCCGGCCACTAAGAGCAGCGCGTGAGCGACTTACCGTGGCGAGCGCTGCGCGCCTGCTCGTACTTCGCCGAATCGGCCAGGAACTGGTTGTAGTTCGATTCGAACGCACTCGAGCCGTTGCCGCACACCCTGGCCACGAAGTAGAGGAAGTTGGTCTGCGCGGGATGCGCCGCGGCCTCGATCGCGGCGAGGCCCGGATTGTCGATCGGAGTCGGCGGAAGGCCCTTGTGATTGCGCGTGTTGTACAGCGAGGGCGAGTTCAGCTGCGACTGGGTGAGCGGCTTGGTGTAGTTGCCGGTCGCGTAGCGCGTCGTCGAGTCGAGCTGGAGCGGCATGCCAAGTCTCAGGCGGTTGTACACAACCGATGCGACCAACGGCTCGTCGTGGGCGGTGGCGGCCTCGGCCTCCACGAGCGACGCGATGATCAGCACGTCATAGGGCGTCAGGTGCTTGCTCCGGGCGTAGCCGAGATTGACCTTTCCGAACTGCTGGCGGAACGTCGTCAGCTGATCGGTGACGAGCTTCGGGATGCTGATCGGCTCCACCAGCTGGTAGGTGTCCGGGAACAGGAACCCCTCGAGGTCGGGCGTATGCCGTGGCGCACCGTAGGCCGCGAAGTTAATGAGTGGCGAGTGCCGGGTGGCGGCGAAGTAGCTGCCCGCCACGCCCTGCGTACGCAGGAGGTCGTCGACCTGCGCTCGGGTGCGGCCCTCGATGATCGTGATGTTCGTCACCTTGGCCGCCGCCGGCGCGGTGGTGAGAACCTTGAGCGCGGCGCCGTAGGACATTCCGAGCGCCAAGCGGTAGGTCCCGGCGCGCAAGTCGCCGCGCTCGCCGGAGAGCGTGGCGCGCAGCTCGAAGAAGAATCCGGAGGAGACGACGCCGGCGTGGGCCAGTTCGTCGCCGACCGCGCTCGCCGTCGAGTGCGCCGGGATCGTGACGCTCACCTGGCCGTGCGGCGATCCGTGAAACGGCTGGAAGAGCTCGACCAGGAACCACACGGCGGCGGCGGCCACCACCAAGATCAGCAGCGCGAGGACGCGTCCGGCCCACGAGTGCTTGCGGGGCGGCGCCGTGGCGCGCCGGCGCGGCGCGGCGGGCCTGCCCGTGCGCACAGCCCGCGGGGGGCGCGGGGGTCGCGGGGGTCGCGGACCACCGTCGCGGCTGCGCTCGCGCTCGAGCCTGGCCTGCTCACGCTCTTCAGCCGTGCGCTCGAACCCGTCAGCCATCGCCGACGTCCGTATCGTCCGTGTCGTCCGTGTCGTCCGCGTCATCCGTCTCGTCCGCCTCGTCTGTCTCGTCGGCCTTGAAGCCTTGCTGGCTGGCCAGCCACCCCTCGAGCAGATGGGCCGCCGCGCGGGAGTCCTCGTCCGCCTTCCCTCCTACGCGCTCGGC
This sequence comes from Solirubrobacteraceae bacterium, assembly GCA_036513815.1. GTDB lineage: Bacteria > Actinomycetota > Thermoleophilia > Solirubrobacterales > Solirubrobacteraceae > Palsa-465. The sequence continues at coordinate 1,231 of DATBYI010000066.1, read as the reverse complement.
CAGCCGCGTCGTGAAGCGCTCGTCGTAGAGCTCCACGGGCACCGGCAGCTGGCCGGCCAGCCGCTCGGCAAACTCCCGCGTCTCGGCGGTCTGGGCCGAATCGCGACCGGACAAGGACACGGGCAGCCCAACGACGACCGTCTCTATATCGAGCTCGCGCACCAGCGTGCGCAGACGCGCGAAGCCTCGCCGAGTCATCGGCGAGCGGACGGCTTCGATCGGTGACGCGAGCACGCCGGTGGGGTCGGAAACCGCACAACCGCACCGCGCCCGGCCGTAATCGAGCGCAAGCACGCGCATGAACCCTACCTATGGAGACGGATGCGCGTCATTCTGCGGATCACTCGGTCAGGGCGGACTCGATCGCCGCCCGCGCCACTTCGAACGCACGGTCGATGCCGGCCGGATCGCGTCCGCCGGCGCGCGCCAGCGTGTCGCGGCCGCCACCCCCGCCGCCGACCTCGGCCGCGGCGAGCTTGACGATCTCGCCGGCGCGCACGCCCCGCTTGACGAGCTCCGGCGCGACGCTGGCGACGAGATCAACGCGGCCCTCGCCCGCACTGCCGAGGACGATCGCGGCATTACCGAGTTTGTTCTTCAACCGGTCGGCGACGTCGAGGAGCGCCTTGCCGTCGAGCGAGTCGACCGCCGTCACGAGCACACGTGCTCCATCGAACTCGACCGCTGAAGCGGCGAGCTGCTCAACGTCCACGCCCTGGTCGGTCGCCTCGCGCCGGGCGGCGCGCTCGAGCTCGCGCACACGCGCGCGAAGCTCCGCCACCTCGTCGGGAACACGCTCGGGGGGCACGCGGATGACGGTCCCGGCCTCGGTCAACCAGCGATCGTGGCGGCGCATCAGCTCCACAGCCTCAGGGCCGGTGATCGCCTCGATGCGCCGCATGTTGGCCGCGCTCGAGCTCTCGCCGAGGATCTTGAACAGCGCGATCTCGGCCGTGTTGTGCACGTGGGTGCCGCCGCACAGCTCGCGCGAGAACGAGCCGTCGCCGACCTCGACCATCCGCACCACGTCTCCGTACTTCTCGCCGAACAGGGCCATCGCGCCCAGCCGACGCGCCTCGTCCAGCGTCGTGGTGAGCGCGCGGACAGGCTGGCTCGCGAGGATCCAGCGGTTGACCTGGTCCTCCACGTCGCGCAGTTCCTCGGGCGAGAGCGCCTTGCCGTGGGTGAAGTCGAAGCGCAGCTTGTCCGGGCCGACGTAGGAACCGGCCTG
>DATBYI010000065.1:0-7356 GCA_036513815.1 Solirubrobacteraceae bacterium | reverse complement strand
ACGACCGGACTGCACAAGGGCGTCATGCTCACCCACCGGAACCTCGTCGCGAACATCTGCCAGTGCACTTACCCGGCCGCTTCGCCGAAGACCGATGAAGAGTTCCAAGCCGAGCGAGCGGTCGCGGTGCTGCCCTTCTTTCACATCTACGGGCTCGTCGTGATCATGAACATCCCGCTGTTCCGCGGGGCGACGGTGGTGACCATCCCGAGGTTCGACCTGGCCGAGTTCCTGCGCGTGATTCAGGAGTACCGCATCACGCGCGCGTGGGTGGTGCCGCCGATCGTGCTGGCGATGGCGAAGCACCCGTTGGTCGACGAGTACGACGTCTCGAGTCTCGAGTACATGAACTCCGGGGCGGCGCCGCTCTCGGCCGAGCTCGAGGTCGCGTGCGGTAAGCGGCTGGGCTGCAAGATGCAGCAGGGCTACGGACTGACCGAAACGAGCCCGACGACGCACTGGGTGAACGACTGTCTGGCCGGGCAGATGCCGGGCGCGATTGGTCCAGCCGTCCCGAACACCGAGTGCCGGATCGTCGACGTCGCCACCGACGAGGACGTCGCGCCGGGCGAGCCCGGCGAGTTGTGCATTCGCGGCCCTCAGGTCATGAAGGGCTATCTCGGCAATCCCGAGGCGACCGCGCGGACGATCGACCCCGCGGGCTGGCTTCACACCGGCGATATTGCCCGCCTCGACGAGAACGGCGAGCTCCGCATCGTCGACCGGATGAAGGAGCTGATCAAGTACAAGGGCTACCAGGTTGCGCCCGCCGAGCTCGAGGCGCTCCTGCTCACCCATCCGGCGATCGCCGACGCGGCCGTCATCCCGCGGCCCGACGAGGAGGCGGGCGAGGTGCCGAAGGCGTTCGTCGTGGCCGCGGCCGGCTCCACCCTCGCGCCCGACGACGTCATTCGGTTCGTCGCCGATCGCGTCGCGCCGTACAAGAAGGTGCGCGCGGTCGAGATCGTCGATGAGATCCCGAAGTCGCCCTCGGGCAAGATCCTGCGCCGGGTGTTGATCGAGCGCGAGCCGGCGATCTCGGCTTAAGGGCCGCGGAGAGCGCGTCGACTACGCGGCCTGGTCCGGATACTCGTCCTTGCGATAGGACCACGTGCCCTCGGGTCCGGTCTTCGGCGTGCGCGCGAGCAGGAAGGCGTGGTACGGCGCGACGAACGGGTCGGGTGCCTGCACCGTGTACGTGTGGTAGACGGTTCCGTTCTCCCGCGCGAACGCGATGAAGCTCGGAGCCTCGCGTAGGCCGTCCTCGAGCTTGGCCCCGATCTGCTCTGACCAGTCCTCGAGCCACTTCGGCGGGTTCGCGACCATCTCCTGGATCGGCGGGATGTTCCTGGCCTGCTCAGGGGTCACGGCGAGGCCGAAGTCGAACGGGAAATCGGTGTCGTAGGTCGAGACGTAGGGAAACTCCCAGCCCATCCGCTTCTTGTAGGCGATGAGGCGGTCGATCGGCGCACGCGAGAAGCAGATGAGCGTGACGTCGCGCTGGTTCATATGCACGCGCGGTCCGTCGAACTCGTCACCGAGGCTGGTGCAGCCGGGACATGCCCCGAGCGTGTAGTCGGGCCCGAACATGATGTTGTAGGCGAGCAGCTGTGAGCGTCCCTCGAACAGGTCACCGAGGGTCTTCTTGCCGTCCTCGGTGTCGAATACGTACTCCTTCTCGACTGGGACCCAGGGAAGCTCGCGGCGTTGCGCCGTCACCTTCTCGCCGAGCTCCGCGTACTCCTCCTCGAGCTTTGCCAACTCGCCGCGTGCCGCCTGCCATTCCTCACGGGTCCCGATTGTTCGCTCAGGCATCTCTCCACCTCCGGAGTCGGTTCACTTCTCGACGTTCGTACCATAGGACCGCCCGTCTCGTCTCAACTCATCGGTCGGTCACATCGCGCGCCGCCGGTGTGTCATGCCAGTAGAACGAAATCATCGACTTCGCTGGAGGATCATCATGCATCCAAGAATCGACAGCCCGGCACAGACGGTCCCCGGAGCCATGGCGGCGCTGCAGCGGCTCGCCAAGGCCGTCGAGCTCTCCGGGCTGCCCGAAACGACCGTGCACCTCGTCGAGCTCCGCGCGAGCCAGATCAATGGCTGCGGAGTCTGCGTCGACATCCACGCGCGGCAGCTCAAGGCTGCGGGTGAGCCGGACGAGCGCATCTTCACCGTCGCCGCGTGGCGGGAGGCCCCCTACTTCACCGATGCCGAGCGCGCCGCGCTGGCCCTGGCCGAGGCGGCCACTCGACTGTCGGACCGGCCCGACGCGGTTTCGGACGAAGTCTGGGAAGACGCCGCTCGTCACTACGACGAGCCGGAGCTCGCCGCGCTCGTGATCGCGATCGCTTCGATCAACGCCTGGAACCGCATCAACGCCACCACCAAGCAGATCGGCGGCGAGTGGATCGAGCAGCTGATCGCTAACCCGCAGGCAGCCTGACCCCGGCCGGCTCGCGTGTCTCCGACTCTCGCACGAGTCGGGGGCGCAGCCGCAGGTAGGCGAGAACGCCGCCGAGCCCCGGGACCCAGAAGGCGATGGCGTGGTAGACGAGGACGGCGGCAGCCGCGGCGACGGGGGAGGCGCCGTACAGGACGAGCGCGCCCGCAAGTCCCGCGTCGAGCACCCCGATCCCGCCCGGGACGGGGAGCGCGTTGGCGAGGTAGCCGATGTTGTAGGCCAGCACGATCGCGGGGACGCTCGTGTTGTCGCCGAACGCGTGCAGACACGTCCACAGGACGGCGATGTCGAACCCGAGATAGCCCACTGCGCCGATGAGCCGCCAGCTCGGCTCCCGGAAGGTGGCCTGCTCGGCGTCGCTTACGCCTGCGCTGATCCCGCGGATCCAGCGCGGCGTGTCCGGCCGCGAGCGGAGCACGAGCGGGAGCGCGGCGACCGAGGCGATGCCCGCGGCGACGAGCAGGGCCGGCAGCGTGCTACGGGCAAAGCCGTGCGGGCCGGACGCGCCGAGGGTCAGCGCGACCCCGGCAGCGATCACGCTGGCGCCGTTCACGGCGCTCGTCAGGAAGAAGACTCCGCCCGAGCGGCGAACGATCCAGTCCGTGGGCGCGCCGGCCAGGTGGGCGAGCCAGCCGCCGATCGCGAGCCCGCCGGCCCCACCGCCGGGAAGCAGAGCGCCCGTGGCCTGCTCGGTCCAGGCGAGCGCGCGGGCGTCGCGCGCGAGCAGGCGGTCGAAGAAACGCCGGAAGAGAACGACGAAGCTGACGTCGGAGGCGAGCTCGAGAACAATCGCGAGCGCGAGCCAGGTCGGCTTCATGTGCGCGATCTCGCGCAGGACACCTCGCAAGCCCGGAACCGAGGCGAGCAGCGTCACCGCCAGCGCGGCGAGCAGTACCAGCGTGATGAGCTGCCGGCTGATCTTCGGTCGCCCGAACGATCGGCGCCGGACTCCGGGATCTATCGGTGCGGTTGAAACGGACACTGGTTCGGCTCGAGGGATTCTCAAATGGATACGAGTTATCCGGATTAAAAGAAGCTTATCAGGAAACTGGATAGTGTCAATCCACTTTTGCTAACCTCCCGGCATGCCACAGAGCCAGACGGCAGCTCCGACCGCCCAGGTCCCCCCGGCCGCGCCGATCCCCGATCGCCCGCTGCGCAAGGACGCGGAGCGCAACCGCCAACGGATCCTCGACGCCGCCCGAGAGCTGTTCGCACAGCAGGGCCTCGGTGTCACCCTCAACGATGTCGCCCACCACGCCGGCGTCGGCGTCGGGACCGTCTACCGGCGGTTTCCCGAGAAGGGCGAGCTGATCGAGGAGCTGTTCGAACAGCAGATCGCCCAGCTCGTCGCCCTCGTCGAGGGGGCCTTGGCCGATCCAGATCCGTGGCGCGGGCTGACCGGGTTCCTCCGGGGCAATCTCGAGATGCAGGCTCGCGACCGCGCGTTCCGCGAGATCATCCTCGGGACACCCGAGGGGGCGGAGCGAGTGGGCCGGATCCGAGCCCGGATGTTCCCGCTCGCGGCGAAACTCGTCCAGCGGGCCAAGGACTCGGGCGCGCTACGCGAGGACTTCCAGTCCGAGGACGTCCCCATGCTGATGATGATGCTGACCTCGCTCGTCGATTCCGCCCGTGACGTCAAACCGGACCTCTGGCGCCGCTACGTCGAGATCGTGATCCAGGGCCTGCGCGCCGATCCCGCGCCACCGGAGCCGCTCGCCGTCTCGGCGCTCGAACCGGCCCAGGTCCCCGCCGTGATGGCGTGCTTCAAGCTGCCGCGACGCTAGACGTGCTTTAACTTCACCTGATGGCGGCGACCGTTCGTGACCTAGCGGACAATTTCCACGAGCGTTGGTTGGCGACGAATCCATTCGGCGCCAGCCTCTACGGGATCCCCGGCTACGACGCAGAAGTCCCCGACGACAGCGAGGCGGGCGAGGCCGCGTGGCGGGCCGAGCTCGAATCGGTCCTGGCGCAGGCGCAAGGGGTGGATCAGGCCGAGCTCTCCGAGGCCGACGCGATCACGCTGGGCTGTCTCGTCGCGAACATCGGCCAGGAGCTGCGCGATCTCGATGCCCGGCTGATCGAGCACACGGTGACCGCCATGCCGTTCAGCGGTCCCGCCGTGCTGCTGTCCACAGCGGCGCGAACCCTGATTCCCGACGGCCGCGCCGCCGCCGACTACCTCGAGCGGCTGAGCCGCAGCGGCGAGTGGATCGACCAGCTGACCGAACGCCTGCGGATCGGCGCCGGCAAGGGGCGTCTCCCGGTGGCGCCGCTCGTGCAGGAAGCGATCGAGTGGGCCGGCCACGTGCTCGGGCCCCCAGTTCCCGAGGCGCTCGCGACACCGCGGCCCCCGAAGGGTCTCGACGGCGAGGCGGCCTGGTACGAGGAGCGAGACCGCGTGGCCGCTGCCGTCGTGAAGCCGGCCCTGGCGCGCTGGGTCGAGGTGCTCCAGGAACTGCTCCCGCGAGCGCGCTCGGGGGAGGAGCCGGGGCTCGTGTACGTGCCGGGTGGCGAGGAGGACTACGCCAAGTGCGTGTGGTCATCCACGACGCTGCCGCTCTCGCCGGAGGAAATCCACCGGATCGGTCTCGAGGAGATCGACAGGCTCGAGGAGCGCGCGCTCGAGCTCGGAGCGACGCTGGGGCTGCGTTCTCTCGCCGAGATCAACGAGGTGTCGCGGGCATCGTCGGGGAGTCGCGCACCGGCCGAGGCGATGGTTGCCGCCACGGCCGCGATCCGTCGGGCCGAGGCGCGGGCGGGTGAGTTCTTCCCCGAGCCGCTGCCCCCGCCGTGCGAGGTGACGGCCATGCCCGACGTGGTGGCGTCGAGCGGGATGGCGCCGCACTACACGCCGCCGAGGCTCGATGGCGGCCGGCCGGGGACGTTCTGGTTCAACCTCGAGCGCCCGACGGCCGGGACGGGCTGGGATCTCGAGGGGGTCGCCTTTCACGAGGGAGTGCCGGGTCATCACCTCCAGCTGTCGCGGATCCAGGTGCTCGACGACCTGCCCGCGATGCAGCGACAGCGGAGCCTCGCGGCGTTCGCGGAAGGCTGGGCGCTCTACGCCGAGCAGCTGGCCGAGGAGATCGGTCTCTATCTCGACACCGAGAGCGTCCTCGGTGCGGTGTCGACGTCGCTCATGCGCGCGGCGCGGCTCGTGATCGACACTGGCCTTCACGCGCTCGGCTGGAGCCGCCAACGCGCCCTCGAGTATTTCGTGGCCCACGTGCCGATGCCTCAGGCGTTTCTGGCCAACGAGATCGATCGCTACATCGTCATGCCCGGCCAGGCCCTCTCCTACATGATCGGCAAGCGAGAGGTACTGCGACTGCGTGACGAGGCGCGCGGTCGCTTGGGCGCGCGCTTCACCCTGACCGGCTTCCACGCCACGGTGCTCGACAGTGGGTCTTTGCCGCTACCCGTCCTGGAGGAGAAGGTCCGGCGGTGGGCCGGCGCGCAGTAACTGCTGCGTCCGGGCAGCGACTACCTGACCAGCGAGCGATGCTCGGCCAGCTGCGCCAGCAGCAGCGACAGCTCGTCGCGTACCTGACGCTCGCCCTCCGGCGAGAGCGGGCGGTGAGGCACGCCTCTGGGATCGCCCACGTGCATGAACGGCAGGTAGTAAGTCACCCGCGGTCCGGGTCCAGTCGCCTTTACCTCAGCGACGCGGTATCTGCGACTCGCGCGCCGTGCCCCCGTCAGCCAGCCCTCGTGGGGCTCCAGCGTGGAGACGATGCTCCAGACCAGAAGTCCGACGATCGCCGTCATCACGATCGCCACCAGAACTGCGGTCAAGATCCCTGGCATACAGATGCTCCCCTTGGCTTTGTTGTGTGATCCAAGTCCCGAAATCCGGCGGTCTTATCCACATCGCTGCCCCTTCTCGTCGGGGCGCTCTGCTGCGGGGTGGCCCGGGCGGGAGCATCGCCGTGCCGTCGGGATGCTCCCGCCCTGTTTCCCCCGTGATTGCGCCCCCACAATCGCGTCTGGCTATATGAGTCGCCAGCCCTCCGGCTGATACATCGAATTACGAAGCTCCCTCACGCCCGCGATGCCGCGGCGAGTGCGTCGTGCCCGGACAGCGCGATCTCCCACAGTCGCTCGAGATCGTGCGCCGCGGCCTGTTCGCGATCGAGCGCGGCCTGGTAGGACAGGTAGCTATCGACGCTCGTGCGCGGCGGTCCCTCATACCACGCCTGGAGCGCCAGCTCGCACTCGAGCTCGGCCCGTTGCCACGCGACATGCGCGTCGTCGAGCAGGCGGATTCCGATCTCCGCCAGCTCGTGGCGCGGGCGCGGCCGGTCCGGCGTGATCGCCGGCGTCGATTCTTGCCCCCTCGTGCTCATGGTTCCGTACCTCCGGTACTTCGACGGTTCGCCATATACGCCCACTACGGGCGTCACCCGTTCAGAGCACGCGGGCGACGCGCTGATACAGAGGTGCGGTCAGCCGGTGCCGAGGCACAGGAAGCCGGACTGTCCGTACCCGCGCGCGCTTAAGCTCTCCTGGGCCTTTGCCAGCGCCACCGACGGGGCATCCCCGGCCGTCAGATGCGTGTGTAGCGTGCTCATCAGCCGCTTCGCCCCTGCATCGGGCACGGGGACGACGCTGGCGATGATCGTGCGAGTCCCCATTCCGATCAACGCGGCGGCGATCCCCAGCAGCTCGTCTCCGGGACGCGCGTCGGAGGTCCCGAGATCGCAGGCCGAGAGCACGATCAGCTCGGGCGGGTGCCGCAGACGCTGAAGCTCGTATGCGTTCAGCGGACCATCCGCGAGCTCGAGCGAGGAGAACAGCGGGCTGTCGGCGCGGAAGTGTCCGTGGCAGGCGAGGTGGGCGACGCTCGCGCCGTCGAGCGCCTCCACCACCGCTGCGACGGTCGA
>DATBYI010000064.1:0-25783 GCA_036513815.1 Solirubrobacteraceae bacterium | reverse complement strand
CATCGACGACCCCGGCCGGCTCACCGGAGACCTCCTCGATCGGGCGCTCCAGGTGCTCGGCCCAGAGTCGCAACCGTGTCTCGCGCGCGAGCGCGGGGTCGCAGGTCACGACGTTCATCTCGGTGTCGTTGAAGAACGAATGCTCGTTGAGGTTGGCCGACCCAATCGTCAGCCAGGCATCGTCGACGATTCCGATCTTGGCGTGAACGTAGAGCGGGCCGGCGAGTCCGCCACTTCGGGCCGAGATCGTCGTGGCCAGGAAACGACCATTCCCGTCGTCGGCCTCAGCCAGCACCCCTAGCTGGCCGCGGGTGGTATCGGCACCGTTGTTCGGCTTCGCGGGCAGCATCACGACGATGCGAAACTCGTCGCTCGGCGGCGCGCGAAGCTTGGTCGCGAGGATGTCGACTATCTGGGGCGACCACAGAAACTGGCTCTCGAGATAAACGAGTTTGCGAGCCGAGCGCAGCGCACGCGTGTACGCCTCGACGATCCGAAAGTCACCCTGAGGCAAGAAGTCATAGACCCTCTCGGGGACGGTCCGGACGACCTGAAGCTCCACGCCCCCAGCCGCCGCGGGCGGCGGCGTTTCCTCGATCTGCTCGCCAGTGACCTCGCGCCAACGAGCCGCGAAGTGCGCCGCTACGTCGCCGACCGCGGGGCCGCGCACACAGCTCGAGGCGTCGTGCCATCCCAGGCGGCCGCGCATCGGATGATCACCGGTGTCGAAACGGTCCCCGCCGAGCGAGGTCAGATCGATGCCCCCGACGAAGGCGACCTCACCATCGACAATCACCAGCTTCTCGTGATGACAATGCATCGGCCGCTCGAGCGAGTCAAGCGCGCACTGCACCCGCGTGCCACGAATCAACTCCTCGCGCACGCGGCGCACCGCCGCGCGAGCAGGCGCGAATCCCCGCAACGGCGCTCCCGCCCACAACAGCACCCTGACCTCGACACGCTCAGCGCACTCACCGAGCAGATCGCGCAAGCGGGCCGCCTGATCATCACGTGTCAGCCCGAACTCGGGCGTGACGTGCCATCCGGCGATATGCACGTGCGAACGAGCGCCGGCCAGCGCCTCAGCGATCCGTGGCAGCGCCTCCCCGCCATCCACCAAGACCTCAAGCTTTCCCCCCTCTCTCGGCGGAGGATCGGCAGCGGCCCATAGCGATCGGCCGGGCGGCGGTTCCAGCTGATCGATCCGGCCGACACGCTCCAGTCGGCGACGATGACGCCAACCGATCGTCGTCTCGATGCCCTGACCCGCCCACCCATCAACGCGCTTAATCAAGCCATTGGCCATCCACAGAGCCTAACCCGCAGGGGCGCAGAGTCGGACCGAAGGCTTTAGAGAACCTTGTCGAGGGTGATCGGAAGGTCCCGCACGCGCCGGCCGGTCGCGTCGTAGACCGCGTTGGCGATGGCTGCGGCGACGCCGGTGATCCCGATCTCGCCGATTCCGCGTGCACCGGCGGGTGCATACGGGTCGGGGACGTCGGTCCACATCAACTCGATCGTCGGCACGTCCAGATGGACGGGCACGTGGTATTCCGCGAGGCTCGGATTCATGATCCGGGCGGTCCGTTCGTCGAAGTTGGTGTCCTCCATCAGCGCGAGGCCGAGTCCCATGATGATCCCGCCGCGGAATTGGCTCGCGGCGGTCTTCGGATTGATGATGCGACCGCAGTCATAGGAGCCGAGCACGCGGTCGACGCGTGTCTCGCCGGTGGTGGTGTTGACCCGGACCTGACAGAAGATCGCCCCGCAAGAGTGCATCGAGTACGCCTGCATCTCCGCCGGATCCGAGGCGGACGCCACGACGGTCACCTCGTCACGGCCCGCACGTCCTAGGATCTGAGCGTAACTCTCCCAGCGGCTGGGGTCGGCGAGCTCGCAGAGCCCTTCGTCGCGCCCCCCGACCTCGTCGGCAGTCAACCCGGCAAGCGGCGATTCGTCACTGGTGATTGCGAGCAACTGCTCGACGAGCGATCGCTGGGCCGCGATCACCGCGCCCGCGATGGAAGCCGTCTGCGAGGAACCCCCGGCGAGCAGGTTGCCGGGGAACGACGAGTCACCGTGCGCGACGGTCACGCGCTCCAACGGCAGGCCGAACCGGTCGGCGGTGAGGATCGTCTGGGTAGTCGAGGTGCCCATGCCCATGTCGTTCGCGGGCACCTCGACCGTGGCGTGGCCAGTCTTGTCGAGCGTGATCCGCGCCGCCCCCCCGGGAAAGCGGTGGTAGGGATAAGTCCCCATCGCGCACCCCGTCCCGATCAGCCACTCTCCCTCGCGGCGGCCACCCGGTCGCGGTCGCAGCTCCCAGCCGAAGCGCTCGGCACCGGCGCGCCACGCGTCGACGATATGCCGCGAGGAGTACGGCAATCCCGTGCTCGGATCCTTCTCGGGCTCGTTGCGGATCCGCAGCTCGATTGGATCCAGCTCGAGCTCGATCGCGAGCTCGTCGATCGCCGACTCCAGCGCGAACGTGCCGACCGACTCGCCAGGCGCGCGCATGAAGGAGTTGGCAAGCATGTCCATGTCGACGACCTGCTGGTCGGTCTTCAGGGTCTCGGTGGCGTACATGTGGCGGGCGGGGAACGTGAACTGCTCGGCGAGCGCGTTGTACGGGGTCATCGCCGAGAGGCCGGTGTGGATGAGCGCCCTGAAACGCCCGTTATCATCCGCGCCGATCGCTACTCGCTGCTCGGTGTTCGTGCGACCGCCGACCAGCCGATAGACGCCCTCACGAGACAGGGTGACCCGCACGGGACGGCCTGCGAGCTTCGACGCGGCCGCCCCGATCAGATGGTGTGACCACAGCGTCTTGCCCCCGAAGCCGCCGCCGACATACGGCGAGGTGAGATGGACCTGCTCCTCATCGATTCCGAAGACCTGGGCGAAAGTCCAAGCGTGGCCCTTCACTCCCTGGCTGGCGTCATGGACGATGAGTTCGTCGCCGTCCCAGGCGAGCGTCACCGCGTGGGGCTCGATGGCGTTGTGATTGTGGCGCGGCGTCCGGTAAGTGAGATCGACGGAGTGCGGTGCGTCGATCAGTGCGGCCTCGGCATCCCCGACCAGGACCTCGACCGGCTGCCCTACGAGGCTGTCGGGCGTCCGCGGATGCGCCCTCGCCTCCTCAAAGGTTCGCGGCGGCGAAGACTCGTACGCGACGTCGATCAACGACGCCGCGTGGTCGGCCTGCTCCTGCCTCTCGGCCAGGACGACGGCGATCGGTTCACCGTTCCAGTGAATGCTTTCGTCCTGCATCACGGGCAAGTTGGCACCTCCGGCCGCCTTGGGCCCAGTCAGGAACAGCGGCGGGGGTTGCATGCGCGGCGCGTTGCGGTAGGTCATCACGAGCACGACGCCGGCCGCTGCTTCGGCCGCGCCGGCATCGAGCCTCGCGATGCGGCCGCGCGCGATCGTGCCGTAACGGAGGCCTGCATAGACCATGCCCTCCATCACGTACTCGGCGGCAAAGCGCGCCTCGCCCCGGACCTTGAGCGGCCCGTCGAGGCGCGACACCGGCGCCCCGATGAGTCCGTGTTTCGCGCGCGCCAACGGATCAGGACCTGCGGTCGGAGTCCAGCCCTCGGGGACCGTGGCGACTGCGGGTCGGGATTCTCGGGCGCTCACGGCCGGCCTCCTTCGGTCAGGTGCCCGAGGACGGCGACGAGCGTGCGGCGGGCAAGTTCGACCTTGAACGCGTTTCCGGCGAGCGGACGAGCATCGGCGAGCTCGGCGTCGGCCGCTCTCAGGAAGGTGGCCTCCGTCGCCGGCCGACCGCGCAGCGCCTCCTCGGCACGCCGAGCCCGCCACGGCTTGGGAGCGACCCCGCCGAGGGCGAGGCGCGCACCGGCGACCACGTCGCCATCGAGCTCGACCGCAGCGGCCACCGAGACCAGGGCGAACGCGTAGCTCGAACGGTCACGTACCTTGCGGTAGGTGGAGCGCTCAGCGGGATTGGGCGCGGGCAGCGTGACGGCGGTGATCAGCTCGCCGGGCTCGAGCACCGTCTCGACGTCGGGACGGTCGTCGGGCAGCCTGTGCAGATCGCAGAGATCGACCGTCCGCTCGCCCGACAGGCTGCGCAAATGGACGACGGCGTCCAGAGCCGCGAGCGCGACGCACATGTCCGACGGGTGAGTGGCCACGCAGGCCGATGAGGCACCCAGGATCGCGTGCATCCGGTTGAAACCCTCGATCGCGTCGCACCCCTCCCCCGGGTTCCGCTTGTTGCAACGCGAGCCGTCGGTGTCGTAGAAATACGTGCACCGGGTCCGTTGCAGCAGGTTGCCGCCGACCGTCGCCATATTGCGGATCTGCGCCGAGGCGCCGGCCACGATCGCGCGGGCGAGCATCGGGTAGCCAGATCGGACCGCTTCGTGCTCGGCCACCGCGGTGTTTCGCGCCGCCGCGCCGATCATCAACCCGCCGCCGGCGGTCGGTGCGATCTCGCGCGAGAGCCCGGTGACGTCGACCAGCGCCGACGGCGTCTCAACCGTCTCGCGCATGAGGTCAACGAGGTTCGTGCCTCCACCGAGGTAGCGCCCCCGCCCGTCGGCCGCGGTACGAACCGCGTCGTCCACGTCGGCGGCACGAGAGTAAGTGAGCTCGATCATGTGCCGTGCTCCCCGTACACGTCGGTGATCGCGTCGACGATTCCGTTGTACGCGCCACAGCGGCACAGGTTGCCGCTCATCCGCTCCCGCAACTCGTCGTGGCCGAACCCGAGGTCCGTAACCGCGAGGTCGTCGGTGACGTAGCTCGGTACGCCGCGACGAAGCTCCTCGATCATGCCGACCGCCGAGCAGATCTGGCCCGGAGTGCAATAGCCGCACTGAAACCCGTCGTGATCGATGAACGCCTGCTGAAGCGGGTGTAGGCCACCATCGGTGCCGAGGCCCTCGATCGTGGTCACCTCGCGCCCCTCGTACTGGACCGCGAGCGCAAGGCACGAAAGGACCCGCTCGCCATCGACGAGCACGGTGCAGGCACCGCAGGCCCCCTGGTTGCAGCCCTTCTTCGTGCCGTGGAGCTCCAGGTGTTCGCGCAGGAAGTCGAGCAGTGAGACCCGAGCATCGCCGGGCACTGGCGCCTCGCGGCCGTTGATCATCACCGGCAGAGCAGATCCCCTTTCCAAGAACTCATGACCAAAGCGAAGCTACCACGCGCCCGCCGTCAGCCGAGCGGCACCGCGTAGTAGTCCTCCGTGATGACGGGGGTGAAGCCAAGAGACGTGTAGAGGGTGAGTGCGCGGTCGTTCTCGACGTCGACTTCCAGGCCAATCCGCCGCGCGCCCTCCGCCCGTAGCTGCTCGCAGACGTGTCGGAGCGCAGCACGCCCGATCCCGCGGCCCTGCCAGGCTGGATCGATGACAAACCCGTAAACGCTGGCGTTGTCCCCGTCGCGTCTGAGTCGCAACGTCCCGACAGGCATGCCGCTCAGCTCGACGATCGCCGTCCCCTCGCGCGGCGAGTGCAGGCGCTCGGTCAGACCAGAGGGCGCAGGCCCCCCGAACCCGACCTCGAGCAGGCGGGAGATGAGCGGGAGGTCCTCCGCGGCGGCCGGGCGAACGCCGATCGCCGGCTCACCGGAGCCCTTGGTGGGGTCGCCGGTCAGCAGGAGAGCATGCTCTGAGTGATCGAGCACCCCACCGCGGCGGAGCGCCAGGCGCTTGCCCGCCGCCGAGGAGCGCGGCACGATAAGGAGCGGCCGGCGATTCCCTCGCTCGCGGCACAACGGCAAAGCGGCATCCAACAAGGCCGAGCCAATCCCGCGCCCGCGAGCATCGGGCGACACCATTCCGGCCAGCTCGGGCGAGGCCTCAAACCCGTAGATCCCGAGGAATCCGACCAGCCGGTCGCCCTCCCACCACAGCAGGTCCTCGAGGCGAACACCGCTCCGGCGGCGAAGCGTTCCCCACTCCAGCTTCAGGCGGCCGCCGTCTGCCGCAATCACGCGGCGCTCAAGTTCGGCGATCGCCTCCAACGATCCTGAGGAGAGGCCAGCGGCGAGCTCGAGCACATGACGCAGCAAACCAGATCGCCGGAGGGCTCACCGCGATCTTCTGAGCTAGACGTGCCGGGGGCGCTCGAGCGCGGGTGGAGCTTCGGGCGGGGAGGGAGCGGGCTGGTCCGACGGCTCGCGAGGTGCGCCCCCGGTGGCGAGGTTCCCGTTCCGCGCGGATCCTGCCCGCAGCCGCGCGTACACCGCCTCGCGCGCGCGGAAGAAGGCCACCGCGGGTCCCTTCCCCGTGCTGGTGCTCATCACGCCGTCTGGGTTGGCGATCGCGGTGATGACGAGCAGCACACCGGCGACGATCATCTGGTACTTGCCAATGCCGAACCGCTCGTCGAGGAAGGTCACGAAGAACCCAGTCGACGACATCATGATTCCGGCGAACACGGCCCCCGAGATGCGGCCGATCCCGGCCACGTAGACGATCGCAAGCAGACCGAGCGAGACGAAAGTGGAGAAACCGTCCGCCGTCAGCGTTCCCTGCTGGTAGCCCGTGAGGGCGCCGCCGATCCCCGCGATAAACGCGGCGATCGCGAAAGCCATCAGCTTGGCTTGAGCCACGTTGATGCCAACCGAGCTGGCGGCTCGCTCGTTCGAGCGCACGGCTAGGAGCATCCGTCCCGCGACGCCGTTGCGCAACCGCGCCACGAGCAGCCCCATCAGCGTCACGATGACAAGCACCATCACCCCAAAGATCACCCTTGGGTACGCGTGTCCCTCCGCGATCGAGAGGTTCAGCGAGAACAGATGCGGCGGCTTGATCGGAAGGCCGGTCAGACCGCCGGCGAAGCCCTGACTGTTGAAGATCAGCGCGTCGGCGGTGAACGCGGCCCCGAGCGTTACCACAGCGAGGTTCACCCCTCGAAGGCGCAGTGCGGGTAGGCCGATCAGAATCCCGATCGGCACCGCGCATAGGCCTGCGGCAATCAGGGACAGGGGGAAGCCGAGCCCCAAACCGTGCGAGATGTGGCCGAGCATGAAACCGCCCACCCCGGCGAAGGTCATCTGGGCCAGCGACACCTGGCCTACGTAGCCGGTGAGCAGCACGAGCGACAACGCGACGCAAGTGAAGGTCATCGACGAGATAAACGCGTTGCGCAGCGACCCCTGGAGCGCAAACAGGATGATCGTGCCGGCGACCAGGCAGAACGCCGCACTGGCCAGCGGCGTTCGCGGCCGGGCCACGCTCGGGTTGCGTTGCGCGCTCGTCTCGCCCCGCGCCAGCACACTCCGCGCGCGGAGCGCCATCGTGGTGATGATGAGGATGAACGGCAGCGCATCCGCCACGTCGCCCGTCGGGAACCACGACCAAGTCGCCTGGAACTTGATGATCTCCGACTGCCCCATTCCGAGCAGGATTCCGGCGAGCGCCACCACCCAGAACGACTCGAACCGTCCGACCAGCGCAACGCCCAGTGCGGGGACGATGAACAGCGTGTACGAGGTCGGATCAAGGTTCGCGATCGGCGCGATCAGGATGCCCGCGACGCCGGCCAGCACGGTCGCGATCACGTAGTTGGCGAGTGCCACGCGGTCGGCCGAGATGCCGATCAGAGCGGCACCGCGCGCGTTCTCCGCGCCCGCGCGCGTAGCCAGCCCGAAGCGTGTGTAGCGGTACACCACCGCGAGCACGACGGCCAACACCAGCACGATCCCGGTAAAGAAGATCCGGTCGCTCGGGAAGCTGAGGCCGCTGATCGTCACCGGCGTGCTCGGGAGGATCGCCGGCGTCGTCTTGGACTGGGTACCGAAGTTCAGGACGGCAATCGCCTGGAACGCAAGCATCACCCCGACCGAGGCGCAGATCCGGGTGAGCGGCGCTGCCGAGCGCAGCGGTCGGTAGACGGCCAGGTACAGGATTGCCCCGAGCAACGCGGCGTAGACGAGCGAGATGACGATGGCCAGCGTGGTGTCGATCCCCGCCGAGCTGAGCGTGATCTGATGCGGAATCACGATCAGCGGGAGCGGCAACGTCCCGTCCGTGCGCAGGTCGACGAACACGTAGGCGATCCACATCGCCACCGCGCCGTGTGCGAAGTCGACGATGCCGCCGCTTCGATATTTGAGCACGAGGCCCAGGCCGAGGATCGCGTACGTCGCGCCGGAGCCGAGGCCGAGGATCAGGAAAAGGATGTAGCTGGACATTCGTTACGGGATAGGCACCGGGCCCGCTCGCGCGGAGAGGCTCACGCGGGCGGGCCCGGCCTTGGCTTTGTGTGACTCTCCTATAGCCCCTGGAAGTAACCCTTGGAGGTCACCCAGTCGGTCAGGTTGGACACGCTCAGCGACGTGCCCTTCACCTGACTCATCAGGTAGTAGTCATTGCAGATCGAGACCGCCTTGGCGATCTGATTGCCATCGCACGTGTACGGGTGCGACATGTAGTTCGGGTGGTTTGACCCGGTCTTGAAGGCCGCCAGGATGCTCTTTGTGGTCGGCGTGCCCTTGATCGTGCTGAGTGCCGCCTGCACGTTCATCACTGTGGCGAACCCGGCCCCCGCAATGCCGTCGATCGCGGTGTTCGGGGCGCCCCAGCGCTTGAGAGCGGCGACGAACAGGTTGAACTGCGAACCGCCGATCTGGAATGGCGTGGCCACGTACATGCCCTCGGCGCCACCTGCCGCGGAGGTGATCGCCTGGGGAGCCGTACACGGGTCAATGCCCATCAATTTGCCGCTATAGCCCAGGCTCTTGAGGTCCTTGAGCACGACGCCGCAGTTGTTGGGGATGTCCACGTAGATCACATCGGGGTGTGAGGCCAGCGCGGTCGCCACCTCGGGCGAGGGATCAGGGGTGGTCGGCGGAATCCCCACCGTCTTGATGCTCGTGATCCCGGCCGCCTTCATCACCGGCGGGATCACCCCGAGGCCGGAGATCTTGCCCTGCGAGTTATCGAAGTACAGAACGGCTGCGCTTTTAGCCCCAAGCGTCTTCGCCGCGTACAGAGCCGCCGCGGCGTTGTCGCCGAGGCTGAGTGACCAGAACTGCACGGAGTTCGGCGCGTTCTGCTCGACGGGCGTAAACGGAACGCCGCCCAGGTAGGCGAGGCCGGCCCGCAGGTACACCGGCTCTGAGCCAGGCGTACCGGTGTCCGCGGCGCCGAGAATGGCCAGCGGATGGTCGCCAACGAGCTCGCTCGCGCAGCGCGCGCTGGTCGGCGCGGTGGCGTCGGAAATGCAGTCCTTGAGCACAATCGGGTGCCCGTTGATCCCATCGAGGTAGTTGTTGACGTATTGGGCAGCGGCGATCTCGGCCTGGCGAGCCTCGGGGAACGTCACCGGCCCGGTCTCGTCGTTGATCAAGCCGAACACGTACGGCGTGCCGGTCGCCTTGTGAGCTGTCCCGAACAGGTTCGAGCCGGCCGCGGAGGCGGTGCTCGACGTCGATGACGCCGCCGCGTTGGAGGCACTGGTCGACGACGAACTCGAGGAACTGCTCCCGCAGCCGGCGACGGCCAGCGTGGCAGCGCCGACCACCGCGCCGGCGGCGAGCGCCCTACGAAGTGAGCTCATGCATTTGTCCTTTGGTGAGCGGCGTGTTGCCGTGGTTGTCATGAGTGTGGGTCGCCGTCTCGCCGAGATAGCTCGCGGCGATCAGGCTGGGGTCGGATCGCAGCCGCTCGGCGGGTCCTTCGAGCACGATCCGCCCGTGGGTGAGCACGTAGCCGCGGTCGGCCACCTCCAGGGCCAGCGCGATGTGCTGTTCGACGAACAGCACCGCGGTGCCCAGCTCCGTGGCTACGCGACGCAGGATCGGGAGCAGGCGCTCCACGATCACCGGTGCCAGGCCGAGGCTCATCTCGTCGACGAGCAGCAGCCGCGGGCGGCTGATCAGCGCGCGCCCGACCGCGAGCATCTGCTGCTCGCCCCCCGACAGCAGGCCCGCGCGGCGGTCCAGGCATTTCTCAAGCTCGGGCAGCAGCTCGAGCAGTTCGCGCTGGGCCACGCCGTCCTTGGAGCGAGCCAGCCGCAGGTGCTCGCGCACGGTGAGGCCGAAGAACAGTCCCCGGCCCTCGGGTACCAGGGCGAGTCCATGCCGAGCGAGCAGATAAGTTGGGCGCGCCCCGATGCTTTCCCCGTGCAGCAAGATCGTTCCCGCCATCGGCTGGTTGAGGCCGGCGATCGTCTCGAGCGTCGTCGTCTTGCCGGCGCCGTTCGGGCCGAGCAGTGCCACCACCTCGCCCGGCGCCACCGTGATCGAGATGTCCCGGATCACTGGGCTGCCGAAATAACCCGCCGACAACCCCTCCACCTGGAGCGCGCTGGCCACCGCGGTGCTCACGCCGGCTGCACCTGATGGCCCGGGGTGCCCCGGCTGCCGAGGTAGGCCTCCAGCACCCGCGGGTCCTCGCGGATCTCGGCGGGCGCGCCGTCGGCGATGGTGCAACCGAAGTCGAGGACGCGTACGCGATCGCACACGCTGAGCACGAGGCCCATGTCGTGGTCGACGAGGAGGACCGAGACCCCATGGGCCTCGGGCAGCGACCGCAGCCGC
Source organism: Solirubrobacteraceae bacterium (assembly GCA_036513815.1). Taxonomy (GTDB): domain Bacteria; phylum Actinomycetota; class Thermoleophilia; order Solirubrobacterales; family Solirubrobacteraceae; genus Palsa-465. The sequence goes on along the minus strand of DATBYI010000064.1, from coordinate 15,265 downwards.
TTGCCCAGCTCGAGGCTTTCGTCCGTGTCGAGTCCGGCAGCGGGCTCGTCGAGCAGCACCAGCCGCGGCTCCTGAGCCAGCGCACGGCCGACCCCGACCAGCTTCCGCTGGCCATGCGAGATCTCATGTGGGTAACGGTCGACGATCGGCTCGAGCTCGCATACGGCGAGGGCCCAGTCGACGGCCCGGCGGTCGGGCGCTCGCCGCGGCAGGAACAGGTCCCGCATCGCGTGGCTCACACCGGCCCGCTCGCTGGCCACGAGCAGGTTCTCGTCCACCGTGAGGTCGTCGAACAACTCGACCGACTGGAAGGTCCGGGCCAGTCCGAGGCGCGCGCGCCGGTGCGCCCGCACGCGAGTGATGTCGTGGCCGGCAAAGACGATGGTGCCTGCGGAAGGACGGTGATAGCCGGTCAGCGCGTCGATCATCGAGGTCTTTCCGGCGCCATTCGGTCCGATCAGCCCGTACACGGTGCCCTCCGCCAGCTGTAGGTCGACGTCCGACACCGCGACGACGCCGCCGTACGTGACGCGCAAGCCGCGTACGTCCAGCAACGGCTCAGCTGTCTGTGCGCTGTCTCTCATCTCTCCTCGCCCGGGGTGACCTGTCCGCCGGTCCGATAACTGTACACAGTTTTCATATTTGTGTCCAGCATACGAACGGTGGCCAGGTTATGCCTCTGTTAGCGCCTCCGGTGCGGATTCGACGTGGTGCGGATCCCGACCGCCGAACACGCCCACCTCCGACTGCTCCTCGGTCGCTGCGACCGGCTCCCACCCGGGTCCGCGGCCGTGCACGAACAAGGCCCACGCCCGCACGAGCTTGTGCGCGACCGCCGCCGTGGCCTCGCCCTGTCCGCCCAGCCGTTCACCGGGTCCGCCGTCGCCCCACGTCCCGAACAGCAGCGGCACCTCGGCGGTGTGGGTGGCCCGGAGCACTGGACCCGCGCCGGGATGATCGAGGCGGTAACGGTGTACGCGAGCGCCCGTGGCGGCGCGGTCGCGCGACCATCGCCCAAGCGGCGCGGCAACCATCGCATCGGTGGCGAACGCCACGAGGTCTCCGCGGTAGCGATCGAGCGTTTCGTGTGCGTCCACACCCGGACACAGGTGCGAGACGATGTCCGGGATTCGCTCCGCGGGCGGAGGGGGACGCCACGGCGCGCTGAAGAAGAACGTCCCTTCGTTGGCGTTGTGACCAACCAGGACGTCGACGTCCATGCTCGCGCCCGGTGAGTGCAGTGGCGACTCCGGCAGGCTCCCGACGTCGAGCGTCGGGAGGGCCCCACCGCGCGTTCCTCGGTATTCAGGCCGCTCGAGCAACTGCTCGTGCAGGGCGACGATGCGCTCGGCCGTGAGCGATCGGACGAAGTCGTGGTCGAAGACCCCACCCGCCAAGGCCGCCAGATTCTCGGCCCACCCCACTGCCGCCGATTGCGCCTGGATGAGGTCGCCGAGTGGCGGAGACTGGAGGATCGCCCGCGCGAACAGCCCACGCGCCGCAGGCGTCGCCAACAGGTCGATCGCGGACAGCGCCCCGGCCGACTGACCGGCGACGGTCACGCGAGCTGGGTTGCCGCCGAAAGCGGAAATGTTCTGCCGCACCCATCGAAGCGCGGCGATTTGGTCGAGCAGTCCCCAGTTGCCGGCAGGAGCGCCGGGATGATCGGCGAGCGCCGGATGGCTGAGCCAGCCCAGGCTCCCCAGCCTGTAATTGATAGTCACCACGACCAGGTCGGCCTCGGCCGCGAGCGAAGCGCCTTGGTACAGGCTCGCCCCAGCGTGCCCGATCGCGAATCCGCCACCGTGCAGCCACACCATCACCGGTCGGTCGCCCTCGAGGGAGGGGGTGTAGACGTTCAGGTACAGGCACTGCTCGTCCGTCGCGGGCAGCGGCCCGTGGGTGAAGCGCGCCACCGCCCGGTCGGGCTGGGGCGCGGCAGGCCCATGGCTGGCCGCGTCGCGCACTCCGTTCCACTCACCGGCCGACGCCGGCGGAGCGAATCTCTCGACCGTGCCGTACGGGATCCCCAGGAACTCGAACGCCACCTCACCGCGCGCCCCGGCAAGCCGTCCCGCCACCGTCTCGACGGTGGGCCGCGCCGGCGCGGCCCGGGCATGGGCCACCGTCAGCTCGCCGGGGCGACGGCCTGAGTTGACGGCGCTTCTGGATGCCCTTCGACCCACGAGATGACCGGGTTGCGAAGCACCCCGATGCGCTCGATCTCAGCCTCGATCACGTCCCCGGGCTTCAGGTACAGCGAAGCGGCGTCCTCGCTGAAGCCGGCCACACCCGACACGGTGCCCGTGGTGATGATGTCACCCGCGCTGTAACCCATCGCCGAGTGGTGGCTGATCAGCTCGGCCACGCTCACCGACATGCGGCTCATGTGCGACTCCTGCCGGCGCTGGCCGTTCACCCGCAGCTCCATCCCGAGCTCATGCGGATCGCCCACCTCATCCGGCGTAACGATCCACGGACCGAGTGGGCAGAACGTGTCGATGCTCTTGGACAGGCAGAAGACGCCCGACTTCATCTCCTCGCGCTGGATATCGCGCGCGGTGATGTCGTTGAACACGACGTAGCCGGCGATGTACTCCTCGGCCTCCTCGGGCGAGAAGAACTTTCCGCTCTTGCCGATCACCACCGCGAGCTCGAGCTCGTAGTCGAGCTCGTTCGTCATCCCCTCGGGATAGACGATGGGCTCGTCCGGCCCGACGATCGCATCGACGTTCTGAAAGAAGACGATCCAGGGAAGAACGGGGTGCGACCAGTTGACCCGGGTCGACTCCTCGTGGTGCTCGCGGAAGTTGCCCGACGTGTGAAAGAACTTCTTCGGGATGATCGGAGCGCGGAGGGTCACCTCCTCGAGGGCGGCGGTGCGACCGGTCTGCGCCACCTGGCCGCCGAGCTCGAAGTACCGGCGCATGTCCGGGACGTCGAGCTCGAGCACCTGGCCGTCGACCAGCTGCCCGACGCGCCCATCGTTGTAGGTCACCAGCTTCATGTGTGCTCCTTGGCCGGGATCGGACGCGGCTGTCGGCGCCGCTGCCAGGCGGAGTATAGACAGATGACTAAACTGTATGCAAGTTGGCAGCCTGGCTACTCACCAAGGCGTCGGCGGGCCGACAACGCACGCGATGTGCCGAGCGCCGCCGCACGCACCACCGGGACCAGCCGCTCCACTACCGTCTCGCCAGCTCGGCTCACGATCGAGAGCGAGGCGATCACCTCGCCCCGGGCGTCGACGATGGGCGCGGCCACCGACAGCGCATCGTCGGTTACCTGCCGGTCGGAGACCGCGAAGCCGTCCCGGCGTATCTGCCCGAGCATGCGGCTCAGCTCGGCCGGATCGATGACGGTGCGCTCGGTGAACCGCTGGAGCGGACCCCCGAGGACCTCGCGCTGGACCGCCTCGGGAGCGTGGGCGAGCAGGACCAGCCCGTTCCCGGACGCTTGGAGCGGGAAGCGACCGCCGACGCGGGTCAGCACTCCCACCGCCCGGCGACCCGCGATCCGTTCGATGTAGACGACCTCGTGGCCTTCTCGGACCCCGAGCTGGACGTTCTCGTGGGTCACTTCGTAGAGGTCTTCGAGAAACGGCAGCGCGGCCTCGCGCAGCGGCACGCCGCGCGGGGCCAGCGAAGCTATCTCCCACAGGCGCAACCCGATCCGGTACGCCCCGTCGCCGTCTCGCTCGAGCGCCCGCGAGGCGCGGAGCTCGCCGACGAGGCGGTGCGCCGTGGTGAGCGGAAGCCCGGCGCGGCGGGCGATCTCCGACAGCGTCAGAGCCGGGTAGTCGGGCGTGAACGCCTCGAGCACGGCGAAAGCGCGCGCGGTTACGGATCGGCGGTCGACTCGCTGGTGGACTTTTCCCAGAGCGAACATTGTTGCGCTTCCTTCCGCTCAGCGGAAGGATCCGTTGCGGTGTCCAGCAGCCGCGCTTAGTCTGCGCTGGTGGCTACGGATTTTCGGCGGCGCCCGACGGCGGCGCCATGAGGGCGAAGTGGAGCTGACGTCGGCCCCGTTCCGGGACTGCCTCGAGGTACCCGGGTCATTCTCAATTGCGGTGGAGCTCGTGACCGCTCGCGGCGTAGTCACCACCGACCGCAGCCGCGCGCTCGTCGAGAAGGCGCGGGCGCTCGCCGCTGACCCGCGGATCGACGTGTTGTCGATCACCGACAACCCGGGTGGCCACGCGATGCTCGCGCCAGACACGCTCGGCACCGACCTCCTCTCGCGCGGACAGGAGGTGATCATCCACCTGGCCTGCAAGGACTGGAATCGCAACGCGCTCGAGAGCCGCGGTTGGAAGCTCGCCTCGGAGGGCTTCGACAACGTGCTGTGCCTCTCGGGTGACTATCCGCTCGACGGGTACGGTGGCGCCGCGGCTCCGGTCTTCGACATCGACTCGGTGGGCCTGCTCAAGCTCTACAGCGACATGAATGCCGGCCTGCGCGTGGCGCGAACCAACGAGCGGCTCGACCGGACGAACTTCTTCCTCGGCTGCGTGGTCACCAACCACAAGCTGCACGAGCGTGAGGTCGTCCCCCAGTACCAGAAGCTGGCCAAGAAGGTGAGGACCGGCGCGCGCTTCGTGATCAACCAGATCGGCTACAACGCGCGCAAGGACGACGAGCTGCTGCGCTACATCGCGCAAGAGGACCTGGCGGTGCGCACCCTGGCCAACGTATTCCTGCTCTCCCGCCCCGCGGCACGCGCCTTCCACGCCGGACGGATCCCCGGGGTGATCGTCACCGACGAGCTGCTCGCGCTGGCCGAGCGCCAAGGCGCCGGCCCCGACAAGGGACGTGAGTTCTTCCTCGACCTGGCCGCCAAGCAACTCACGGTGGCGCGCGGACTTGGCTTCAACGGTGCCTACCTCGGCGGCCACGCCACCGCCGAGACGTTCTTCGAGATCCTCGACCGCGCGAGCGCCTACGGCGACTCGGACTGGCGCGAGCTCTCGCGTGAGCTGCGGTTCGGTCGCTCCGACGAGTTCTACCTGTTCGAGCCCGATCCCGATACCGGCCTCTCCTCGGACACATTGAACCCACGCTACGTCGAGTCCACGCGGAAGCACCGAACCGACCTGCGGGTTCCGCTCAGCTATCGGTTCAGCCGCCTCGTCCACCGGACCGTGTTCGACCCGGCCGGTCCGCTGCATGAGCCCGCGCGCTCGTTCTACGAGAAGGTCGAGGCCGCCCCTAAGCCGGTAGGACGCGCCGCCCACGTGGTCGAGCAGGCCGCCAAGGTCCCGATGTTCAAGTGCCGCGACTGCGGTGACTGCTCGCTGCCTGATATCGCGTACGTGTGCCCGGAGTCGATCTGCGCCAAGAACCAACGAAACGGTCCCTGCGGGGGGACGCGCGACGGGCTGTGTGAGGTGTATGACACCGAGTGCATCTGGTCACAGGCCTACGAGCGCCTCAAGGCCTATGGTGAAGAGTCAGAGATGCTGACCAACCCGGTCGTCCTCAAGGACAACGCGCTCGCTCACACCAGTGCCTGGGCCAACGCATTGCTGGGTCGTGACCACGAGGCCAAGTCCGGCGAGTTCAGCGGTTAATGACTGACAATAGGAGAGAGAGCATGGCTGCAAGCAACCTTCAAGAGGTGCTGGACCAATCCGGCGACGTCGTCGAGCTGCTGCGCAACTCGCAGATCGGCGCCTATATCTATCCGGTCGTGCCGTACGAGTTCACCAACTGGCGGCACGAGCAGAAGGCGTGGCGTGAGACCGCAGTGCTGTTTGACCAGTCGCACCACATGGTGAATTTCTGGTTCAAGGGCCCGGATGCGCTCAAGCTGGTCTCAGACATCGGGATCAACAGCGTGGCCAACTTCCCGGTCAACATGGCCAAGCAGTTCGTGCCCTGTACTCCCGCCGGCCACGTGATCGGTGACGGCATCCTGTTTCACCTCGATGACGACGAGTTCGTCTGGGTCGGCCGCAATCCGGCGGCCAACTGGCTGCGCTTTCACGCCGAGACCGGCGGTTACAAGCTCGACTTCGAGTACGACGACCGCTCGCCGTCCCGCCCGTACGGGAAGGCCGTGACCCGCAAGTACTGGCGATTCCAGATCCAGGGCCCGAATGCCTGGCAGGTGATCGAGAGCCTCAACGGCGGCCCGGTCGAGCAGCTGAAGTTCTTCCGTATGGCCGAGATGAACGTCGCGGGCCAACGGGTGCGCACCCTGCGCCACGGGATGGCGGGCGAGCCGGGACTCGAGCTGTGGGGGCCGTACGAGACCTACGACGAGGTGCGCGGCGCGATCCTCGAGGCGGGCAAGGAGTTCGGACTAGAGCCGTGCGGTGCCCGTGCGTATGCGTCCAACACGCTCGAGTCGGGCTGGATCCCCTCGCCCCTGCCCGCCATCTACACCGGTGAAGGAGTTCTCCGCAGCTACCGGGAGTGGCTTGGCGCCGACAGCTACGAGGCGAATAACGCGCTGGCCGGGAGCTTCGTCTCGGCCGACATCGAGGACTACTACCTCAACCCGTGGGAGCTCGGCTACGGCCAGTTCGTCAAGTTCGACCACGACTTCATCGGCCGCGACGCGCTGGAGAACGTCGAGCCCGAGGCCCAGCGCAAGAAGGTGACGCTGGCCTGGGATGACGAGGACCTCACGCGGATCCTCTCATCGGTGACCTTCGCGAACGAAGAGCCGTACCAGTTCTTCGACCTGCCGATCGCCAACTACGGCTCGTCGAATTTCGACTCGGTGCTCGACCCCGACGGCAACGTCGTGGGCTTCTCGATGTTCACCGGCTACAGCGCCAACGAGAAGCGCGCGCTGTCACTGGCCACGGTCGATCCGGCGGTCGAGATCGGCAGCGAGGTACAGGTGATCTGGGGTGAGCCGAACGGCGGTACGCGCAAGACCACGGTCGACCATCCCCACCGGCAGATCCAGATCCACGCGGTGGTCAGCCCGGTGCCGTACTCCGAGCCGGCGCGTCTGACGTACCACGAGGGTTGGCGGACGGGCGTGGCACGCTGAGCCCGGCCAGCCTGCGCTCGAACAGCCGGCGCTCGGCGTCGTCGTGGGTCAGCGCGATCGCCCGCCGGTAGGCGTCTGAGGCATCGCCGGAGCGACCGAGCCGGCGGAGAAGCTCGGCCCGGGTGGAGTGCAGATAACGGTAATCGGCGAGGCCGGTCAGGCGATCGATGATCTCCAGGCCGGCCTCGGGACCGCTCGCCTCGCCGACGGCGGCCGCCCGGTTCAGCTCGACGACCGGCGAGCCGGTCAGCCGGGCAAGCTCCCCGTAGAGCGCGACGATCTCGGGCCAGTCCCGGGGCTCCTCGATGTGAAGTGAGGCGATCGCCGCCTGTAATACATACGGTCCGTGGCCGCGTAGTGCGAGGGCCCGCTCGAGCACGGCGCGTCCCTGCTCGATCTGCCGCCGATCCCACCGCGTTCGGTCCTGGTCCGCGAGCAGGACGAACTCGCCGTCCCGGAACCTCGCGTCGCGGCGCGAGTCGTGGAGCAGCATCAGCGAGAGCAGGCCCTGCACCTCGGCCTCGTCGGGCATCAGTTCCGCCAGCGCGCGTCCCAGCGCGAGCGCCTCGCCGGCCAGGTCTCCCCTGGGATGGGCGGGGTCCGAATATTCCTCGTTGAAGATGAGATAGACGACCGCGAGGACCGCGGCGAGGCGATCGGGAAGCAGATGGGCGGGCGGCACGCGGAACGGGATGCCGGCCTCCTTGATCTTGCGCTTGGCCCGAACCAGCCGCTGCGCCATGGTGGCCTCCCCGACAAGGAAGGCGCGGGCAATGTCCTCGGTACTCAGGCCGCCGAGGGTGCGCAGCATGAGGGCGACCTGCGCCTCGGTCGAGAGCGCGGGATGACAGCACGTGAACAGAAGCTCGAGCCGTTCGTCCCGGAATGTCGTCGTCCCATCCACTGTGTCATCCACCGCCTCGGGCGTCTCGAGCAGTCGCGTCTTGGCGACGAGCACGCGCTCACGGCGGATCCGATCGATCGCCTGCCGGCGCGCTGTCGTTATCAGCCACACGCCCGGGCTGGCCGGAATCCCGTCACGCGGCCAGCGCTCGGCGGCGATCGCGAAGGCCTCCTGAGCGGCTTCCTCGGCGAGGTCGAAATCGCCGAGGTAGCCGATCAGGGCAGCGAGCACGTACGCCCACTGCTCCCGGAAGACGCTCTCTAGGATTGCGTCCAATCCTGGGTCGGACGGATCTCGATGGCGCCGCCAAGGAACGCCGCCGGCACCTTGGCGGCCACCTCGATCGCGGCGTCGAGGTCGTCTGCCTCGAACGTGAAGAATCCGTCGAGCGCCTCCTTGGTCTCGACGTAGGGGCCGTCCGTGGTCAGGACCTTGCCGTCCTGGACGCGCACGGTGGTCGCCGTCTCGGGCGGCGCCAGCCCAATCCCGGGCGTCACCCCGGACGTCTGGTTCAGCGTCTGGAATCCCTCCTGCAGCGAGATGCGCTCCTCTTCCGACAGGCTTTGCCAGTCGCGTGCCTTCGGGCCCAGGTTGATCAACATCATGTATTTCATGGCTTCCTCCTCGTTGGGGATGGTCGCCGCTTAAGACGAACGGGCGCTCGCGAAATCGACACCCGTCTTCCGCCTGCAGGCTACGCCACGTAGGCGAGGCGTCCGGGGGCTGCCTCGGCCGCGCGCTCGGGCGTGACCCCGGCCAAGATCGCGACCGCACGCTCGAGCTGGGGCGGCGAGAGCGTGAAGGGCAGCCGGATGTGGCGCTCGAGCAGCCCCGCCGCCGCGAACCTCGGGCCCGGGGCGAGGTGAACGTCGCGCCGCGACGCCTCGAGGGCCAGCCGGGTGCTGATCGGGCCGGGCAGCTCGGCCCAGATGTAGAGCCCACCAGCGGGCGGCCCGTATCGCCACGCCGGGAGGTGGGCGTCGAGCGCATCGACCAGTGCGTCGCGCCGGATCCGGATCACCTCGCGCCGCTCGGCCAGGATCTCGTCCAGGCATGCCAGCGTACGCGTGGCCACGATCTGTTCGAACAGCGGACTGGCGAGATCGATCGCAGCGCGCGCAGTGACCATGCGGTGGATGAGCGCCGGATCGGCACGCGCCCATCCGACGCGCAGCCCGCCCCACACGGCCTTGCTGAGTGAGCCGATCGTGATCGTCCGCTCGCCGCCGAAGGCGGCGGCCGGCGCCGGCATCACCACCCCGTCGAGGTTCAGCTCCGTGAAGGTCTCGTCGATCACGGTCGTCGCGCCCGCGTCGGCGAGCGCGCGCAGCGAACGCCGGCGGCTCTCCGCGTCCATGACGAGGCCGGTCGGGTTGTGAAAATCAGGCATGAGATATGCCAGCGCCACCGGCTCGCCCCGAGCCACGGCCTCGATCGCCTCGACGTCCCAGCCCGCCCTCTGCATCGGCACCGGGATCAGGCGTCCTCCCGCTCCGCGCAGCGCGTCGAGCGCGGCGGGATAGCTCGGCAGCTCTACCAGAACGCGCCGTCCCCGCGGAAGCGTCGCCCGGATGGCAAGGTCGAGCGCGTGGAGCGCGCCGTTCGTGACGAGGATCTGCTCGGGCCGCGTGGGCAGCCCCCGTCGCTCGAAGCGCGCCGCGATCGCCCGGCGCAGCGGCGGCAGACCGAGCGGGTCATAACCGTGGTGGTCGAGCCAGCGGGGCAGCTCACGCACGGCGTCCGCGAACAGCTGCTCGAGCACGGCCGGCGCCGGCAGCGCCGCGATTCGCAGATCCAGACCGATACCGGAGACGATCGCGTCCGAGGGAGCCGCCCGGTTCCCGCCCGGCAGTGTCACCCAGCTCCCGGCGCCCTGCCGACTCTCGACGTACCCCTCCTCGCGCAGCTGGTCGTAGGCCCCAGTAACCGTGGCCCGGCTCACCCCGAGCGCCACCGCGAGGCCGCGTTCAGCGGGCAGCCGGCTTTCGACCGCCAGGCGGCCGTCGAGCACGAGCCCGCGCACCGCTCCGGCCAGACGCTCGCGGCTGACGCCGTCGCGTTGCCACGGACCTAGCAACTCGACCACTCGCTGGGCCGGCACGATCGCCACGTGCCACTTCTAGCAAATTGGCCTGCCTGTGCATAGGCCATTGTCTGGCAGACTCGAGGAATGAAGCGGATGCGCCCACCGCGGATACGTCGTCTGGTCCAGCTCTACCTCGGCCTCGTCCTGTTCGGCGTGAGCAGCTCGATGCTGCTGCTCGCCGGGCTCGGCGTCGATCCCTGGGACGTCTTCCACCAGGGCCTCTCCCGCCGCCTCGGCCTCGGTGTCGGCACGTGGGCGATCATCGTTGGGGTCGCGGTCTTGCTCCTGTGGATTCCGCTCCGCCAGCGCCCGGGATTCGGCACGCTCAGCAACGTCGTCGTCGTCGGACTCGTGATCGACGTGATGCTCGACGCGGTACCTCCGGTGCACGGCCTCGCCGCCCGGCTCGTGGTGATGCTGGCAGGCGTCCTGCTGAACGGGATCGCCACCGGCGCCTACATCGGTGCCGGCCTCGGCCCCGGCCCCCGCGACGGCCTGATGGTCGGCCTCGCCGCCCGCCGGCACTCGATCCGCGTCGTCCGCACGTGCATTGAGCTCACGGTGCTACTCGCGGGCTGGATCCTGGGGGGAACGGTCGGGATCGGAACGGTCGTGTACGCGCTCGGGATCGGCCCGATCGCCCACGTCTCGATCCCGTTGCTGGCGATCGAGCCCGCCGGTCGCACCGCCTGACGGATTGTCAGCAATCAAACCTGCGTCCGCGAGTCTTTTCGCAACTCTCGGCGGGCGGGCCTGTTAGGAGTTTTACTAACAGACACGAAGGGAGGCAGCATGCGCAGAATGCGCGTCGCCGCGGCAATCGTGCTGGTTGCTTGTGGCTTGCTCGCGGTGGCGATCTCATCCGCCGGGAGCGCAGCGCCGGCCTCGGCCGCTTCCAGTCCGCCGTCAGTCACGACCGTCACGCCGAGTCAGCTCGGCCAGTCGACCGCGACCCTCAGCGGCACCGTCAATCCAAATGGTCAGTCGACCACCTACTACTTCGAGTACGGGAGCTCGACGACTTACGGGACCCAGACCAGCCCCGCCAACGTGGGGTCAGGGACGACGCCTGTCGCCGTCCACCAGGAGATCTTCGGGCTGAGCCCGAACACCACCTATCACTACCGGCTCGTCGCCACGAGCTCCGCCGGCACCACCGACGGCGCCGATCAGACGCTCACCACCCCGTCGACGACGCCGAGCCAGGTCGCCGTGCTCGGCCACGAGGGATTCGTCTCTCCGGGCTGGGTTGTCGGTGCGGAGCTCGGTTGCTTCCACGGCACCACCACGTGCACGGGTCATCTCACGATGACGCATGACGGAAACACCATCGCCCAGCGCGACTACTCGATCCCAGCCGACAGCGGTGGCTTCCAGAACGTGGCGCTTACCTCGACCGGCCAGACCGAACTCGGGTCGAACAGCACGTTCCACCTGCTGGCCGTGACCGTGACCGCGACCCCGTCCACCGGCCAGCCGGTCTCGTGGGTCATCCATCTCGCGCGGTGGGTGTGGCACTAACCCGGATGGTTAGTCGCTAGTCACCTCACCTTGGGGCGCGCCGGTCACTCCCCCCGGCGCGCCCCCAGGTACGAACAGAACGTGTTCACACCACGCTGTCAGCGCCGGCGCGCGCGCAACTGACGGTTCTTCAGCCGATTGCCGCACACGGCCATGTCGCACCAGCTCCCCTGCTGATTGCGCGAGCGATCGTAGAACGCCCACTCACAGTCGGAGTTGGCGCACACCTTGAGGCGTTGCCAGCTCCCGTCCTCCTGAGCCTGATGGACGATGAGCAGGAGCTCGAACAGGGCATCCCCGAGGTCTTCATGGCGGGGACTCTCGATCTCGATCGCGCCATCCTCGGCGACGGTCAGGTGCGCCCGATGCGCGTCGGTCACCGTGCGCAGTGGCGCCACTCGGTCCGCAGCGTCGTCCCCTCCGGTTTCGTCGCGCCGTAACAGCCCGCGAAGGCTCTCGCGGACCTCACGCGCGAGCTCGAGCTCAGGCGCGGTTGGTCGTGCCGCCGGATCGAGCAGTCGCGCGCCCACGAGCCAGTCGCGGGCGGTAGCGGAATCGGCGAGCACGTCGGTCCCCTCCTCGATGTCGAGGGTGTTGACGAATCCCTGCACGAGCAGCAGCGGCATCGGGGCGGGCTTCGTCTCGCTCGCGGGGAACCAGGAAGGGACGGTCGACACCTGTCGCATTGTACCCCTGCGTGACCATCAAACGTGCTTGACAGGTCATCGTGACCAGCGTAAGATCCTTGGTGGTCATGGGAACCCTAACGAGCAACTCGATGGTTCTGCTGGCGCGAGGAGGACGTGGCGCGATAGTCGGCGAGCGCCCGCGCCTGCGCGATCGGATCGCGGCGTCCTGGAGCGCACGCCGGCTCGATCGTGCGCTCGCCGAGGGGACCTCCCCGGAGGCCAGCGTCGGGCTCGCCCTCCGCGCCCACCGACTTACCGAGCCGGATCGGCGCTGGTCGATCGCGGGCACTCTGCGCCGGATCGTGCGGGACGTCGAGGCGAACCGCCCGCGCCGACTCGGGCGCGTGGCGCCGAATCCTCAAGCCGTGCAGGCGGCACGGGACGAGCTGACCCAGCTCGCCGACACGCTGGCCGATCCTGGGCCGGTGGCCGCCCACGGCGTCGCGCAGGCCTGGCTCCTTCTCACGGACGGGACTGGCCCGCTCTACAACCCGCGTAGTTGCGAACCGCTCTCAGTCCTCGCGGCACAGGCCACGCAGCAACTGCGTCCATGGGCCGCCTGACCAGGCCCGGTGCCTGATCAGGCGTAGTTCTCAGGTCCGCGCGCGAGAACGACTACTCCGCGACCGGCGGCGGGTACACATCGCGCACGTACTCGTCGACCTTCTCCCCCGACAGGCGAGTGGCCACGGCCCAGTAGTAGATGATCAGGTTGAACACCCCGGAGGCGATGATCCCTCCCCACAGGCCGATGTCGTCGGTGCCGCCCTGGTCGAGGACGTGCTTGAAGAAACCGATGCCACCGATGATCCCGCCCGGGCCGAAGTCGCCCAGGTAACTGATGATTCCCATGCCGATGATCCACGTGATGATCCACGGCGCGGCCTGCCAGTCCATCGCGGGGGCGCGCGGATTGAGCCTGAACGCGTAGGAGAGCCAGATCAGCGCGTAACCGATGAGCAGGGCCAGGACGAGCGTGCTGTAGGTCTGCCATCCCGAGAACAGGATCACCCAGCCTGCGCCCGCGAAGGCGAACGGCGCGAGGAACACGGCCGCCGGAAGCCGGTACGTCCGCGGCAGGTCGGGCTTCTGCTTGCGCATCGCGCCGAGCGCGACCGGCGCTCCCGCATACATGAACACCGACGCGCTCGTGACGATGCCGACGAGCTTGGCCCAGCTCGGGAATGGGAGCAGGAACAGGACCCCGACCAGTGTGGCGATGATCACCCCGAACACGGGGACGCGTGACGCGTTGACGCTCTCGAAGGCGGTCGGCACGAAGCCGTTCCGGCTGAGCCCGAACGACAGCCGCGCGGACGCCGTCTCGTACATCAGCCCCGTGCCGCCTGGGGAGATCACCGCGTCGATCCGTAGCACCGTCGCCAGCCAGGAGATTCCCGCGATGCTGACCAGCGTGAAGAAGGGCCCGGCCGCAAGCGCCGTGGCGCTCGGGCTCGTGCTCGCACCCAGCCCGAACCACCCGCCGTTGGCGTGCAGCACGCTCGGCTTCAGCCCACCGATGAAGGCGACCTGGATCAGGATGTAGATAACCGAGCCGATGAGGATCGACAGGATCACCGCGCGGGGTAGGTCACGACCCGGGTTTTTCGCCTCGCCCCCGAGCTGTACCGCCTGCTCGAATCCCAACAGCGAGAAGATGATCCCCGCCGGCAGCGTCAGGAGGATGGCCTTGATCGCCCCGTGCTTGGGGAAGAAACCGCCCCCGGCGTGACCGAAGTTCGAGGCGTGGAAGTGCCCGATCAGCAAGACCAGGATCGTCACGATGGGGATGGCGACTTTCCAGGAGGTGATCGCGTTGTTGATCCTGGCGAAGTAGCGGATGCCGACGATGTTGATGATCACGAACAGGAGCAGCAGGATCGCGGCGGCCAGGTAGCCCCAGCCATGGAGCGTCCCGCCGGCGCTACCCGCGGCGCTGCTGGCCTTGAAGAAGTTGCGGGCCCAATGGGCGGTGGAGAGGTACTGGATGGCGGCGAGCACCTCGATCGGCGCCACCGTGGCGGCCTGCAGATATGAGGCCCACCCGAACGTCGCACCGGCGAAACTGCCGAACGCGTAGTGCGGGAAGCGGCTGGTGCCACCGCTGACCGGGAATAGCCCACCTAGCTCGGCGTGTACCAGGGCCAGGATCAAGATGATCACCGAGCCGAGGACCCAGCCGATGATCGCGGACGGTCCCGCGATCGTGGCGGCTCCAAGGGCTCCGAACAACCAGCCGGACCCGATGATTGACGTCTCGGAAGCCCACAGGAGCCCGAGGAACCCAACCCCCCGGTCGAGTCCTTCGGCATCCAGAACCTGAACTTCGCCCTGCGGCGTAGCTACGTTGGCCATCGACCCTCCTCAAGGTCCCTTGTAAAGCGGGGCTAGCTTATCCCCTCGTCCGGCGCGAGTCCATCACGCGGTAATAAGCCCCCTACCGAAGGGACGCCCGCACTGGTTTCCGAGGCTGGTCGCGGGTCCACCGCCGGGCCCGACCGTGTCTAGTCGCGAGCCCGCCGCCCGGCCCGACGATGTCTAGTCGCGGGCCGAGGCGGACGAGTCAGTTACGGAGGGTGGGCCTTGGCCTGGCCACTGGGTTCAGGCGGCGTAGAGCCGCTCGAGCTCGTCGACGCTGCGGCTGATGTTCGGACGCGTTAGCGGGACTCCGGTCCGCATCTCGAACACTCGTCGCTGGGCGTAGTCCAGCTCCGACCACAGCCGCTTCGCGCGCCGGGCCGCACGCTTGATCCTTGATGTTGCCGATGTCTTCACGACTGGCTCCTTTCGCTTCCACTTTCCACAACAAGGAGTTTCGGCTAAGCCCGGCCGTCCGTCATCGGCAATTCGCAGCCTTATCTGAGGGGTGCGCCCTTAGTTGGCGATAGGTAGCCCTTAGCCACCTTTTGACTCGTGGAGGGGCCTAACTGCCGCTCGGCGGCTTGGCACGTCCGCCCGGCGGAAGCGCGACGTTGTTGCCGCCTCTCGCCGTGTTGTCCGAGGCCAGGTCGGCAACCAGGATGCCGTCGCGGATCTGCGCCATCAGGTCTCCCACGGCAC
>DATBYI010000063.1:0-14068 GCA_036513815.1 Solirubrobacteraceae bacterium | reverse complement strand
ATCAACAACGCCGGGGTGATGCTGCTCGGGCCGGCCGTCGACGCCGACACGAGCGAGTGGTCGCGGATGGTCGAGCTCAACGTCAACGCGCTTCTGTATTGCGCGCACGCCGCCCTCCCCCACCTGCTCGCCGCCGCCCACCACGGTGGGCGCGACGTCGCCGACATGGTCAACGTCAGCTCGGTCGCCGGCCGGACCGTGCGCCGCGGGAGCGGCGTCTACAACCTGACCAAGCACGGCGTGGGCGCGTTCAGCGAGTCCCTGCGCCAGGAGGTGGCCGAGCGCCATGTCCGCGTGTCGCTGATGGAGCCGGGCGCGACTGCTACCGAGCTGCGCTTGCATCTACGCCCCGAGATCCAGCGGATGCAGGAGGAGCGGTTCGCCGGAAAGCGGACGCTGGACGCCGTCGATATCGCCGACGCGATTCTGTACATCGTCACACGCCCGTGGTACGTGGCGATCAACGAGATGCTGATCCGCCCCACCGAGCAGGCCGACTAAGGCCCCCCCGTCAGGCGTCGCCGGCAAATCCGATTAGCCCAGTTAGCCCACCGAGCTCGAGAGCTCGGTGGTGCTCACCTCGAGCACACGGCTGCCGCGACACGCAACACCGGGCGGTGTTTGCCGCCACCGCCCGGTGATCTGCCTTACGCCGTCTCTAGAGCCGCTGGATCAGCGTGCCCGTGCCGAGGCCGCCACCGCAGCACATGGTGACGAGCCCGACCTCCTTGTCGGAGCGCTCGAGCTCGTGCAGCAGCGTGGTAATCAGCCGCGCACCGGTCGACCCGAGCGGGTGACCGAGGGCCATCGCGCCGCCGTTGACGTTGACCCGGTCCATGTCGGGCTCGAGCTCACGCCGCCAGGCCGCCACCACGGGCGCGAACGCCTCGTTGATCTCGACCAGGTCGATGTCGTCCATCTTCATCCCGTTGCGCTCGAGCAACTTGTGGGTGGCCGGGATCGGACCGGTGAGCATGATCACCGGGTCGACGCCGACGGTGGTCTGGTCCATGATCCGAGCGCGGGGCTTCAGGCCGAGCGCATCGGCCTTCTCGCGCGCCATCAGCAGGACCGCGGCGGCGCCGTCGGAGATCTGCGAGCTGTTGCCGGCCGTGACCTTGCCGTCCTCCTTGAACGCCGGCTTGAGCTGCGAGAGCGCCTCGATCGAGGTCTCGGGACGGATCCCCTGATCGCTCACATATGTCGAGCCGTTGACCTTGAACGGCATGATCTCCCGCTCGAAGCGACCCTCCTCGGTCGCGCGCGCGGCGTACTGGTGGGAGCGCAGCGCTAGCTCGTCGAGCTCGGAGCGCGGGATCTCCCACTGGTCGGCGATCATCTCGGCCGACAGGCCCTGCGGGATCAGGTTGTAGCGCTCCATCAGCTCCGGCGGCCAGGGGCTGCCGACCTCGTCGACCCACTTGAACCCGACGCCCATCGGGACGTGGGCCATGTGCTCGACGCCCGATCCGATCGCGACGTCGTGCACGCCGGCGGCAATCAGCGCGGCGGCGAAGTTGACCGCCTGCTGAGCCGAGCCGCACTGGCGATCGACGGTCGTGGCGGGAGTCTCCATCGGTAGGCCCGCCTGGAGCCAGGCGTTGCGGCCGACGTTGAACATCTGCTCGCCATACTGCTGCACGCAGCCGGCCACGACGTCCTCGACCTCGCTCGCATCGATCCCGGCCCGGTCGATCACCTCGCTGTAGCAGCGGCCGAGCAGCTCGTTCGGGTGCGTGTCCTTGTAGTAACCCTTCTCCTTGTGCCCGCGCCCGATCGGCGTTCGGACGGCTTCGACGATGACTACCTCGCGGCCGGATTGCGGCATTCGCGGCTCCTTTTCACATGAATTCGGACCCCACCGGCCCCCGCCAAGGCACGATTGGCGCCTCGCGATGGATCAGTTACTACTGTACTGAAGCTTTCTGACCAGCCAGTCGACCAGAGGAGCTGTTTTGCGGGAACGAGTCGGGATCGCCGGGTCGGGTGTGATCGCCTGCGGCCTGGCGGTGGCTGCCGCGGCAGACGACGAGGTGCTCCTGTGGGCGAGATCGGATGATTCGGCCGAGCGGGCCCGGGCGCGCGTGGCCAAGACGTGCGCCAAGCTCGACGGCTATGACCCGGAACGCATCCGCGTCGTGACCGACCTCGACGAGCTGGCCCGGGCCACGTTCCTGGTCGAGGCGGTCGTCGAACACCACGGCTCGAAGACCGCAATCCTGGCCGACCTGGGCGAGCTGGCCCGGCACGCCGGGGTGGGCGCCGTCCTCGCCACCACAACCTCCTCCCTGTCGATAGACGAGCTGGCCGCCGCGAGCGGCCATCCCGAGAACTTCGTCGGCTTTCACCCGTTCAACCCGGTGCCGCGGATGCAGCTCGTGGAGCTGGCCTTCCCGCCCCAGGCCAGCCTCCAGACGCGCGTGCGGGCTCGGGAGCTGTGCGAGGCGCTCGGTAAGACACCGGTCGAGGTGCCCGACATCCCCGGCTTCGTCGTCAACCGGCTGCTCTTCCCCTACTTGTTCAGCGCCGTCGAGTTGCTCGCGGGCACCGGGATGGCTCCGGAGGACATCGACAACTGCATGACGCTCGGCGCGGGCATGCCGATGGGCCCGATCGCTTTGCTCGACTACGTCGGGCTCGACGTCTCAAAGGCGATCGGCGAGTCGATCGGCGTCCCGATCCCCGCCCGGCTTGTCGAGCTCGTCGAGGCTGGGTCGCTCGGGCGCAAGACCGGCGCGGGCTTCTACACCTACGACTGATGGAACCCCGGTCCAGCCGGATGATGCTTCACGGCCCCAGGGACGCCGCGAAGCGGCCCATCCGATCTGTGCAAGCTGAGACGAACTATTTAGGACCCATTCATCTGCGAGGCGCACCATTCATGGCGCGACGTACCTCATAGCAGCACCTCCTCCCCAGAAGCACGAAGCCGGCCCGTCCCCAGCGGGCCGGCTTCTTTTTGCCCTGGGCCGGCGCCGATCGGGGCCAGAAAGGGCGAAGCCGGCCCAAATCGGGGGGCCGGCTTCAACTCTCCTCTCAACCACCGGGAGATGGTCCACGCTCTGACCGCGACTCTCCGGGCGTTACCGAAGGCGCAAATGTAACGAATGCCGCGAGAGGATGCGGGCTGAGCTATGGGTAGAGGCCATGTATGGCCCAAGCCGACCCCACGGCCGAGGCGGAGCGTCACGAAACCGAGCCCGAGCGCGACGACCGCAATCTGATCGAGATCCTGCAGGAGGCCCGCGTCGTCCAGACCGGCGTGCAGATCCTGTTCGGCTTCCTCCTCGCGGCCACCTTCGAGCCCAAGTTCAGCACGCTCTCGAGCTTCCAGAAGGCCGTCTACTTGGGAACGCTGGTGTCCGCCGCCGCGACCCTGATCATGCTGACCGCGCCCATCGCCTGGCATCGGATTCTGTTCCGCCAGGGCGACAAGGAGCATCTGGTGCAGGTGGCCAACCGGTTCATGCTCGTGGGACTGACCACGATGGGACTGACCTCGATCGGCGTGGTGATGCTCCTGAGCGACATCGCCTTCTCGCCCTGGTTGACGGCGCTCGTCACGACCGTGGCGGTCCTCGCCTGCGCCGTCCTCTGGTACCTGCTGCCGCTGACCCGGCGCCGGAAGCTAGGCGGCAGCTCGACGCTGCCTGATCCGCACGGCCTCGATCCGGTTTTGCCGGACCGATTCGACGCGGATCGAAAAGCCGTTAGCTGAGACCGTGTCCCCGCGCTTGGGGAGCCGGCCGAGCTCGGCGAACACGAACCCGCCGACCGAGTTGTACGCGTCGGTGTCGACCGGCAGCTCGAGTCCGTAGTCCTCGAGGTCGGACACGGCCACGTGCCCGCGCACGAACCAGTCGCCGTTGGCGAGCCGGCGCACCGCACCCCCGGCGGGGTCGGTCTCGTCGGAGATCTCGCCCACGACCTCCTCGATGATGTCCTCGATCGTGACGATGCCGGCCGTGCGGCCGTACTCGTCGATCACGATCGCGAGCTCGGTGCGCTCGCGCTGCAGGTCCGCCAGCAGGTCGTCGAGCGGCTTGGTCTCCGGGACGATCGGCGCTTCGCGCACGAGCGCGTCGAAGTGCGCCTCCATGCCGTCGTTCAGCATCTTCTTGACGAGCTGATTCACGTGGACGATGCCCTTGACCCGGTCCTGGTTCTCGTCCTCGGTCACGACCAGGCGCGAGTGGCCCGTCGAGACGCAGCGCTTGAGCGCGGCCTCGACCGTCTCGGAGAGATCAACCGTGACCACCGCCGGGATCGGGGTCATGACCTGGCGAGCCTCCTGCTCGTGCAGGTGGAACACGCCCGTGAGCATGCTCGCCTCGCCGACGTCGATCTGCCCGCCGGATGAGGACTGGGCGATCAGCCGTTTCAGATCGTCGGGGGTTCCTCCCTCGGGCTCGGCGTTGGGATCGGTCCCGAGCATGCGCAGGATCGACTCCGAGGCCGAGTTCAGCACGACGATGAACGGGGCGAAGAGGATCCGGAAGAACTGCATTGGTCGCGCGATCCGGCGCGCCAGCCCCTCGGCGTGCTGGATCGTGTAGAGCTTCGGGACGATCTCGCCGATGATGCTCTGGGCGACGGTGATCAGCAGGTAGGCAATCACCACCGAGAGCGCGACCGCCGCGGTGTGTCCGAGCGGGCCACCCAGGACCGGCTCGAGCAGGTGCGCGATGGCCGGCTCGCCGAGCGCGCCGATGCCGATCGAGGCCATCGTGATCCCGACCTGACAGGCCGCGATGTAGTCGCCGATGTTGTCGATCTGGGACAGCGCCAGGCGGGCGCCCCGAGCGCCCTCTTCGGCCAGCGCATCGAGCCGCTCCCGGCGCGAGCGGACGAGCGCGTACTCCGCGATCACGAAGAACGCGTTGACCAGGACCAGCAGCCCGGTGAGGATGATGAAGAGAAGCTTCACCGACTGGCTACTACCCGCCGCGCCGGCGAGCGGGCGGCTCCATCAGCGCCCCGCCTGGCCCCGGGCTCCGTCCTCGCTGGGCAGCCCTTCGCCTCTGAGCTGCTACTTCGGGATGGGTCGTCGTCGTTCATGCAGCGACAGGGGAACGGTAGCAGCAGCCCCGGCCCCCATGACGGGGCTGCTGCGAACCGTTGCCCCCAGCTCAGGCGCCGCCGACCCGTCTCATCAGCTACAGACCGTGTGGCTGGGCGGAGTCGACGACGCCGCCAGTGTCTTGGCGTCGGCGATCAGCTTGTCGGCCTGACCGATCAGGTTGAACGCCTGCCAGCTCGACACCGGTGCCTTACCACCCTCGGCCGCCTCGAGCACGGGCTGGATCTGGCCGACCAACGACGTGCGCCGGCTCTCGCAGGCCTGTAGCTGCGAGGTCGTGCCGGTGTAGGCGGTGTCGTTCGACGAGCTACCGCCGGCCAACGCGGTCGTGTCAGCGTCGAGCGTGTTCAGTCCGAATTCGCCGAACGGCGCGTCGAGCTGCTTGTAGGCCGCGGCCAGGTCCTCATAGCCGCGCTGGTTGGCCCGGATCGTCCAGGGCAACGCGCTCTGTCCGCCGCCCCATGGGTCCCACCCACTGTGGGCCGAGCCGATGATCTGGGCGATCGCCGCGCCGTCCCAGCTGTAGTCGTCGTGGAGCCCGAGCACGGTCATCATCGTCGGGCGGGCGTCCGTGTGGTCGGTCCAGATGCTCGAGGTCTCGCCGAGATGCTTGATGCCCGGCCCCACCCAACCCTGCCAGGTGGTCGCGATCTCGGGCTGGATGTCGCCGTGATTCCAGGCGAATCCATTGTTCTGGACCGGGCAGCCCGGTGCCGAGGTGTTGCCGTCGCAGGAGCTCTGGAAGTAGAACGACGGATCGCCGAACAGAGTCAGCGTCGGTTCCCGGTTCGGATCCGCGTTGACCATGTGGAGGATCGTCTCCTCGTACTCGTCGGCCATGTTGACCGTGATCGGGACCGTCGTTCCCGTGATCGGGTTGTACTCCTTGGCCGCGCTGAGGTCACGCTCAAGCGTGCGCACGGTCGGGTCATTCGGGCCCGGACGAGCCCCGCCTTCGGGCGTCGTCTGGTTCGGGACGACGAGCGCCGGAGCGTCGTCGAAGTCGAACCCGAACGTCGTCGTGTTCCCGTACAGGCTCTTGAGCAGACCCGGCAGGCTCGTGTCGACTTCGCCCACGTTCCGGGTGTAGCCCGGCGTGCCATACGCGGCGCCCCCGGCCTCGGCGCTGTCGTATTCGCACGGCGTGTGGACGCCGTCGCAGCCCGGGTTGAGCGGCGCGCTGCCGTCGTAGTGGTCGCCTTCGTCGACCGTGGTCAGGAACAGCGTGTTGCTCTTGTTGATGCCGTCGCGGGCCAGGCGATGGAAGAACGCCGCAAAGGCCGCGTTGTACTCCTGCAGTTGCAGCTCGTGTCCGAGCTCGCCCGGCCCGAAGGCGTTCCCGTGGTTCTCGCCGTACTGGTCGTCGTGGACGTCCGAGATGTAGGTGTACGTGACCGGCACGCCCGCCTCCTGCATCGCGGCGGTGTACCCGAGGGCGTTGTTGGCCTCCATTCCGTCAAAGCCGGGGAAGCCGCCCTGGCCGTCCTCGTCGAGGACCTGACTCGTGTGGGTCACACCCGGGCGATAGCTCGTCGGCGGCGCCGGCAGCGTGTTCGCATCGAGGTTGGTAACCGCAGCCGCGTGCGGTCCGGTGTCGGTCGCGTTGGGCGCGAACACGTCATAGACCGGTGGCGCCTGCCAGTTGCCGGCGGGCGGCGGCGTGTCCCCGGCCGGCGTGTAGTTCGCCGGCAGCGGCTGGTCGGCCTTTCCGGTCAGGAGCGGATCGACGTTGAGCGCCCCGAACAGCGCGTTGTAGCCGGCGTAGCCACCGGGCTCGTCAGGTAGCGCATCCGACGCGCCGCCGTTGGCCGTGGAGCACTTGCCGTGCGGACCGCTATCGGCCTTCGAGCAGTGGATGGCCAGGCCCTCGAAGTCAGTCTCGCCGATGTCGGACCCGGCGAAGAACTTCTGGTCATAAGCCGTGTTGTAAGACCAGTTCCCGAACGCGTACTGCGGCGAGTTAGAGCCGAACACGTTGGCCACGTCGCTCGTGTCGTTCTCGAACTCCATGTCCGCCGAGCCGACGCCGGCAAAGTCGCATCCGGCGCGCGTGAACGCGGCCCACGGGGCCGGCGTATTGATCCCCTCCGGATTGCTCGAGCTCGCGGCGCCGTGGATAAGCGTGTAGAGCGGATCGCTCTTGCTGGTCGTGTCGGTCCAGTAGGTGAACAGCGAGGTCGTGCTCGTACCCGACTTGGCCGTGGCACTGAGATAGGGGAACGTGTTGGCCACGCCGCCGCCGAACTCATCGGGGTACAGGCCAGTCTCGGTGCTGAGGATGCCGTCCGCGGTGTGCGAGATCAGCACGGTGTGGTCGTTGGCCAGCAGGGTGCCGTTGTCCCTCATGAAGTCGTACAACGCCGGGATCTGCTGGATGTCCGAGGGGACGTTGGAGTTGTCCCGCTGCAGGTGCACGTTGTCGAACTGGATGATGACCACGTGCTTGATCTGGCCGCTCGGGCCAAGGCTGCAGCCCGTCGAAGTCGAAGTCGAAGCCGCCGCCGAAGCTGCCGGCAGTAGCGCCACCGCACCTATGCCCGCGAGCGTCAGCGCGGCCGTCAACACGCGCGTGGCTCGACGGATCGAACCTCTCCTTGTGCTCACCCCACAGCTCCTTTGCCGATTGTTGCCGAGCCCGGTCTGAACAGCAACCTATTCCCGGCGGCCGTGAGCACGCGTGACTGAGTTGTATGCGACTGGTTATCAGTTTGTGAACGGTGTCGGATCTATCCTCCGTGTCGATGCGCATCGTCAGCCTCGTCCCCTCCGCCACTGAGACGCTGTTCGCTCTCGGGCTGGGTCCCGACGTGATCGCGGTCACGCACGAGTGCGACTATCCGCCGGCGGCGCGGGAGTTGCCGAGGATCACGCGTGACGTCCTCCCCGCCGGTCTGAGCTCGCGGGAGATCGACGCCGCGGTGAAGGAGCGCACGCTCGCCGGCGACTCGATCTACGAACTGGATGACGAGCTCCTGCGTGACCTGCGCCCCGACCTGATCGTCACGCAGGAGCTGTGCTCGGTCTGCGCGGTGTCCTCCGACGACGTGCGGGCGGTCGCCGAGAAGATCGACCCCCACCCTCACGTCGTGTCGCTCGACCCCCGCACGGTGGGCGAGGTGCTGGGCGACTTCCGCACGCTGGCCCAGGCGACCGACCGCAAGGACGTCGCCGTCGAGCTCGTGCGCGAGGCCTCGGCCCGGATCGACCGGGTTCGCGTGGCCGTCCGCGACCTGCGGCGACCCGGCGTCGCGGCCCTCGAGTGGCTCGATCCGCCGTTCGCCGCCGGCCACTGGGTACCGCAGCTGATCGACTACGCCGGCGGCGACGACGTTCTCGGGTTCGCCGGCGAGAAGTCCGAGGAGCGCTCGTGGGACGTGATCGCGGCGTCCCAGCCCGACATCGTGATCGTAATGCCGTGCGGCTACGACGCGGAGATCGCCCATCGGGAGGCCGAGATGCATCGCGACCAGCTCGCCGCGCTGGGCGCCGGCGAGGTGGTGGCGGTCGACGCGGCGGCGTACTTCTCGCGGCCCGGACCGCGGATCATCGACGGACTTGAGCTGCTCGCGCACATCATCCATCCCGAGGAGTTCCCCGAGCCGCCCGGGCCGGCGTTCACGGTCGCGCTCTGAGGCGTTCTAGATCGTCAGGCCGTTGGGCGTGAGCCCGTGGCCTCCCGCCACCACCAGCGCCGCGATCACGCTGACCACCGCCACCGCGGCGCAGCCCGCCATCGCGAGCCCCGGCTTGCCACGTCGCTCGTCGAGCTCGACCACGAGCCAACCCGTGATCAGGCCGCCCGCCAGGCCGCCGAGGTGACCGCCGATCGAGATGCCCTGGACGCTGAGCGAGAAAAGCAGGTTGACGAGCAGGATGAACCCGAGTCCGCTCTGCCAGAACGGGATCCCCCGGTAGCGGGCCACGACGATCAGCGCCCCGAAGATCCCGAAGATCGCCCCGGAGGCGCCGATCGTTGGATAGTCGGGCTGGAATAGAAGCGAGCCGAACGAGCCCGCCAGCAGCGAGGTCATGTAGACCACGACGAGGTTGCGCCGGCCAATCGCCGGCTCGAGCGCAGCCCCGACGAAGTACAGCGACAACATGTTGATGCCGATGTGGAGGATCCCGTCGTGCAGGAACCCGGACGTCACCAGGCGCCAGTACTCGTGCGTACCGGTGAAGATCGGATACGGGTTGTTGCCGGTCAGCGCGGGGCCGAACAGCGCGCCGTGATTCCAGATCCACCCGCCGTTGACTCCGTTGACGCCGCCCAGCGGCACTCCCCCGGCCGTCTCGGCGAGGAACACGATGACGTTGATGGCTATAAGCACCTGGGTCGCGCGCGCGACCATCGGCCCGGACCTGATGCCCTTCGCGACTCGCGTCCGCTCCCGGGCACATTCCGGGCAGCGCATCCCGACCGGCGTCGGGGTCATGCAGTCGGGGCAGATCGGCCGGCCGCACGAGGAGCACGAGACGCCGGTCTCACGGGAAGGGTGGCGATAGCAGACGGCCATTGGGATTGACGCTATCAGCGGGTGATTACGGTCCGGGTCAGGCCCGGACGGGCCCCCGCCGGAGCTACCGGTGCGGCAGGATCCGCCTTGCCTCTTCGGCGGCGTCCTGGGCGGTCCGCTGGGCGAGCTCGAACAGGTTGTTCGAGCGCTGCTTGCGCACGCGGTGTCGCGCGCGCACCCGGAGTACGACGAGCGCGGTGCCGGCGCTCACCCCTACCACCGCGGCGGCCGCCGGCCGCACCCAGTTGCGGGGGTCGCGCATGGCGGAGAGCTCCCACGCGTCGAGTTCGTCCTGCGCCAGCTCGGTCAGGCTCACGAGCGTCGACTCGAGTCGATGCACGAGGTCGGCGGGCGGCTCGACCGGCGCCAGCGCCTCGCGGAGCAGGGCCTCGAAATCCATCGCGCTCACGTCTTGGCCGCTCCCGACTCGGGCGCCGACCCGGACGGGGCGGCACTCGCGGACTCGGTCAACGCGGGCTCGGCCACCATGCCCTCGAGTTGCCGGATCGCGCGGTGCAGGAGCACCTTGGTGGCGCCGTCCGTGCGTCCGAGGGCGCGGGCGATCTCGCGGTTGTCCATGCCCAGCGCAAAGCGCATGATCAGCGCCTCGCGCCGGTCATCCGGAAGCCGCTGGACGCCCTCGAGGATCGCCTTGAGCTGCTCGCGCCCCTCGACAAGAGACTCGGTCGTGTGCGGCGCCGAGATCATGCCCGCGTCCTCGATCCCCGACTCCGGCTTGCGCGAGCGGTCGCGGTAAAAGTTGGCGGCCAGGTTGTGGGCGATGCGGATGAGCCACGGTCGCAGCGGCCGGCCGTTGGCCTCGCGCAGCGCCCGCTCGAAGTGCCGGTAAGCCTGCAGAAACGTCTGCTCGGTGAGGTCCTCGGCGTCATGGTGGTTGCCCACGCGGTAGTAGCTGTACGAATAGACGTCCCGGAGGTGGGTTCTGTACAGCTCGGTGAAGCGGGCATCGACGTCCGCCTTATTGGAGGGTTGTGCGCCGTTATCCACCACACGAGAGCGTAGCCTTCGTCACGCCGCACGGACAGTTGAGTTGCGCGCCGGGCGCGACGGCTCGGTGATCTTGGCCGTCCATTCGCCGGGCTCGATGCGTCCCTCGATGAGCGCCGCGAGACTGTCGAGCGCGGGCGTCTCGAGCTGGGCGGCGCGGGCGACGGTCGCCAGCAGCGGTGCCGAGTCGACGCCTTCGACCACGCGCCCGAGCGCATTGTCGATCTCCGCCCCGGGCACGCCCTGGGCCAGGAGCTCGCCGGCCCGCCGGTTCCGTGAATGCTCGGCGAGCACGGTCGCCACGAGGTCTCCGGCGCCGGCCAGCCCCGCGAAGGTCTCGGGCTTCCCGCCCCGGGCCTGGGCGAGCGCGTCGACCTCGGCGAACACCTTGCCGGCGGCGGCGCCGGCCACGTTCGGTCCGGCGATCGACGCAGCCGCCGCTGCGAGGACCGCGACGTTCTTGGCTGCGCCGGCGAGCTCGACGCCGGTCACGTCGCTCGTGGTCGAGACCTCGAGCCCGGCCGTCCGCAGGGCATCGGCCAGTTGACGCTGGAAGGCGCGATCGACCGAGGCGAGCACGACCGAGGCGCCGTGCTCGAGTATGTCGGCGGCATCGGCCGGACCGCCCAGCGCCGCCACCGCGTGCGCCGCGCAGCGCTCGGCTACGAACGCCGACGGCAGGGTTCCCAGCGGTGGGACGAGGCCCTTCGACAGAACCAGGATGCCGGCGCGCCGCGGCATCTTCTCACCATGAGCGGCCATCGCCGCGGGCAGCGCCCGAGCGGGCACCGCGAGGCAGATCAGATCGTGGACGTCGAGCTCGAGCTCGGCCGCGGGGACGATCTTGACCTCGTCAGGAAGCTCCACCTCGGGTAGGTATTTCGCGTTCACGCGGGTGCTCGTCAGCGCGGCCGCCTGTTCCCGGGTGCGGGCGCCAAGCTCGACCTCGAACCCGGCCCGCGCCAGCAGCACGGCCAGGCTCGTACCGGCCGAGCCGGCGCCGATGACCGCCGCGCGGCGGATCGGCGGCATCCCGCCCAGCCACTCCCATTGGAGCATCACACAGGGCCAGATCCGGTCGGTGACGGCGCCGGCCAGCGCCGGCGAGGCGTTCTCGAGCTTCGGGAAGCGCAGCGGCGGTCCGGCCCGGAGGCGGACCTTGCGCGGGCGGATGCGCCAGCTCTTCCGGATGTCCTCGGTGCCGATGATCGCGATCGGGACGACCGGGGCCCCGGACTCGAGCGCCAGACGCCCCACTCCCCGCTTGGGCCGGCCGAGCGAGCCGGGGCGCGTCCGGGTGCCCTCGGGGAACATCAGCACGATCTCGCCCCGCGCGAGGATGATCTTGGCCGTCTCGATCGTCTCCTGGTCGCCCGCGCCCCGCGCGACCGGGAAGGCGCCGAGCGCGTTGAGCAACCAGCTGAGCAACCGGTTGTAGGTGAACAGCTCCTGCTTGGCCACGTAGTACACCGGACGCCGGGTCATCGTCCCGATCACGAACGGGTCGAAGAAACTCCGGTGATTCGCGGCCAGGATCACGGGTCCCTCGGCCGGAATGTGCTCGCGACCGATTCGCCGCATCTGCAGGTAGATCAGGAAGAACGGCGTCAGGATCGCCCGCACGATCAGCAGCACGACCGGGTTGACCCCCTTCTCCCTCGCCCGGCGGTGCAGCGCTTCTTGATCCATCGCATCTTGCGTACCCACTCAAGCCCCGCCCGTTACAGTTGCCCTGCTTGAGCAACGGGACTGTCAGCAACCCGGTCAGCGCCGGCAGCCAGGGCGCCACCGGCGCCGAGACGCTCGGCTCGCGGACGCTTCGCGGGGCCGTTGCCGGCGCCGTCGCGGCCGTCGTCTGGGCCGTTCAGCAGCCTGCGGACAAAGCCCTCTTCCAGAGTCGCTACGACGACGTCGAGGTGCTCGGCCGCGCAATCAAGAACGGACCGGGCTGGTACCCGGTCGGGCTCACCCTACACGCGCAGAACGGCGCTCTGTTCGGCGCGATGTACGCCAACGTCGCGCCGGCGCTGCCCCTCCCGCCCGCGCTGCGCGGACCGGCCCTGGCCCTCACCGAGCTCGTCGCGACATGGCCGCTCGCCGCCCTGTCCGACCGCTTTCACCCCGCGCGCGACCAGCTGCCGAGCATCTACCGCAGTCGCCGCGCCTTCGCCCAGGCCGCCTGGCGCCACGTCCTGTTCGGCTTCGTCCTGGGCGAGCTCGAGCGCCGGCTGAGCGCGGGCGACGGCCGGCTGCACGGGCCGGCGCCCGACTACGCCTCGAACGGCCACGGCTCGCTCGACCGGGCCATGTCAAGCGCCCACTGAGGCGGGGCCGCGGGCAGGTCGGCGCGGTCTGGGCGCGCCGCGGTCTGGGCGGCGCGGTCAGGTCGTCAGGCACAGCGTGGTTATCCAGCCGAACCCGGCGAGGATCGACACGCGCTGAAGCAGGCCGGCCGAGCCGACGAGGGCGGGCTGCTGTCCGAAGCCTGCGCCGGCTCCGATAGACGCGGCCGTCATGAGCGCCCCCGAGGCCGCGGAGTAGATCGCCCAGCTTCGCTCGTGGGCTCTCGCCGCGGTGCGAGCCGAGAGCAGCGCCGCCGCCGAGATGCCCACGAAGACCGGGGTCGCGCAGAGGTTGTGCACCGTGCCGGTGCGGGTCGGCGGTTCCGGTTGCGGCGGAGTGCCGACCGGATAGCCGCTGACCGGATCGGTGGCGAACAGCGCGGCGCCGATCAGACCCGCGCCCGCCCCGGCGATCAGGGCCGGCGTTAGCGTTGCCGTTTTGGTCCTCCCGCGTTTCCGATGTAGGCCTGCCGCCGCGGCCAGATAGAGCGCTCCCGCGACGACGAAGTTCGCCCGCTGGACAGCGCCACCGGGGCCGAGGGCGAGGGCGCTGACCGGGTGGCGCCGAGGGTCGTATCCCTCCCGCCGTCTGCCCGCGATCGTGAACGTCGACACGAACAGCGGTCCGGCCAGAGCGCCGCATCGGAGTAGGGCCTTGGTCATCGGTCCGAAAGGTACTCGCGCGCGTCGGTGCATTCCCCGGGCATCGTTCGCCCTCCGCCCTCCGCCCTCCGCCCTCCGCCCTCCGCGCTTCGCCCCGCCGCGTCCGGCGCCCGATCCCGGACGGCGCCGGCGTGCGACACTGAGCGCCGCCCGCCCGCCTAGCTCAGCTGGTAGAGCACTTCACTTGTAATGAAGGGGTCGGGGGTTCGAGTCCCCCGGCGGGCTCTCGCCCCCATCGCGTCGAGCCTCACGACAGGAGGGCCCCCCGACGCGCAAAGTTGTTTCACCGTCACGTTTCCGCGGAAACGTGTCCCCAATATCTCCCGAGATCGGCGTATCCGCATTCGTCTACTGAACCGCCCACTAACCACGCGCGGGGCATCTGTCGGAGGTTGTCGGCGCCTGTCGGGCTCGGGCCACACGAACCGCCCGGTGCTGCCGACGGCGCGTTCTTGCGC
>DATBYI010000062.1:0-11195 GCA_036513815.1 Solirubrobacteraceae bacterium | reverse complement strand
CGGACCGACTCGCCGCTCGCGAGCACCATTTCGGCCTCGAGCAGGTTGTCGATGGTCAAGCCGAACCCCCGGGTGAGGTGGCCGAGGCCACCTCCGAGCGTCAGGCCGCCGACGCCGGTCGAAGAGATGATCCCGCTCGGCGTGGCGAGGCCGTACTCGCCGGTGGCTCCGTCGACCTCGCCCCAGGTGCATCCGCCCCCGACCCGAACCGTCCGCGCGTTCGGGTCAACCTCGATCGCCTTGAACGCCGAGAGGTCGATCACGACCCCGCCGTCGCAGGTCCCCAGCCCCGCTCCGTTGTGCCCGCCGCCGCGGATGGCCAGCAACAGCCCGTGGTCGCGCGCGAAGCGGACCGCGTTCGCGACATCGTCCCGGTCGGCTGGGCGCGCGATCAGCGCAGGTCGCTTGTCGATCATGGCGTTGTAGACGCTGCGGGCCTCTTCGTAGGCGCCGTCGTCTGGTCCGATCAGGCTGCCCTGAAAGTCGGACAGCTCCTGTCGCGCGGTGGCGGCCGTGGTCGCGGTGGTGCTCATGCCCCTTCTCCTTGGTCGGAGGTCCCGAGGCGCCGCCGTCAGGCGCCGCCTTCTTGTTCCTAGTGAATACGCTCGGGGGCAGCGTACGGTTCGGCCAAGCGGCTGTCATGACGCGCCCTGACTGACTTTCGGACCGCCCGGACCACCAAATGTTGCGCCGGTGATCAGATCTGACTATGGTGGCTTCGGGGGCAGCTCGCGGTGTACGACCTTCCCGCTTCGCTTCGGATCTCATCGCCGTTTCCTTTCGTCGGACGCTCGGCGGAGCTCGGGCGGCTGCGCACACTCCTCCCGACCGCCGACGGGGAAGGCCGGAGGGTGGTGCTGCTCGGCGGGGAGCCCGGCTCGGGCAAGAGCCGGCTCGTACGCGAATTTGCCGCCGAGGCGGCGAGGGACGGCGCCCTCGTCCTGTACGGCGCCTGCGATGCCGTCGTCCGCACGCCATATGGGCCGTTCGCGCAGGCGCTCCGGCGGCTCGTACGGGTCCTCGACGCCGCGGAGGTGCGCGCGGCACTCGGGGAGGGCGGCGGCGAGCTCACCCGTCTGCTCCCCGACCTTCCGTCCCGGGTCGGAGAGCTCCCAGCGCCGGTGAGGGCTGACCCGAACACCGAGCGTCACCGCCTGCACACCACGGTGACCGAACTTCTCGAGGCGGTCAGCCAGCCGCGACCGGTACTGCTGGTCATCGAAGACGGCCACTGGGCCGACGCGACGACGCTTCTGCTCCTGCGCCACCTCGCGCGAACCGCGTGGGGCGGTCGCGTCCTTTTGTTCGCCACCTTCCGCGACGCCGAGGCTGATGTGCCGGAGGCGCTGGCCGAGACGCTGGCCGACCTGCGGCGGGCCGACGACGTCGTGCGCTTTCGGCTCGGCGGTCTCTCGGACGAGGAGGTGAGCGAGTTCGTCGCGCGTTCGGTCATGGCCGCTCCATCCCCCGAGTTGGCGCCGATGGCGCGAGCGATGACCGATCTCACCGCGGGCAATCCGTTCCTTGTGTGTGAGCTGTGGCGCGCGTTGATCGAGACGGGAGTGATCGACGTGCGCGACGGAGTCGCCCGGGTCAACGCGCCGCTCGCGGAGCTCGGGACGCCCGAGAGCGTCCGCGAGGTGGTGAGCCAGCGGCTGGCGCGTCTGGCCCCCAGCACGACCGAGCTGCTCGAGCTCGCCGCGGCCGCCGGAGCGCAGTTCGAGCTCGACATCCTCCAGCGAGGGGCGGGGCTCGAGGAGCGTCAGCTCCTGACCGCTCTCGACGAGGCGGTGCGCAGCGGGTTCGTCGAAGAGCTCTCGGTTCCACGGCTCAGCTACCGGTTCACCCACGAGCTCGTTCGGCGTGCCGTCTACGACCGGCTCACCCGCGTGCGCCGGGCCGAACTCCACTTGCGCGTGGCTGAAGCCTGGGAGGCGACCGCCGGCGCATCGGTCCACGCGCTCCCCGACCTCGCGCACCACTTCGCCGCTGCCGTGCCGCTCGGCGACGCGGGGCGGGCGATCGAGTACAGCGTCCGCGCGGCGCGGGCAGCGACCGACGCACTGGCCTTCGACGAGGCGGCGGAGCTGCTCCAGAACGCCCTTGGCCTCGGGATCGAGGATTCAGCCGAACGGGCCGAGGTTCTCCTCGAGCTGGGCTCGATTTGGCATCGGATGGGCAAGGCGTTCGATGCGCTGGACGCCTTCCGGTCCGCGGCCGCGATCGGGCGGGAGCTCGCGGATGCCGAGCTCCTGGCTCGCGCGGCGATCGGCTACGAGGACGCGGGCTGGCGACCCGGGCCCGAGCATAAGCCCGTCAGCCTGCTCGAGGAGGCCGCCGAGGCGCTCGGCGACCGTCCGTCCGAGCTCCGCGTCCAACTGCTGGCGGGACTCAGTCGGGCCCTCGCCATGCAGGCCCAGCATGCGCGAGCGGCGATCGTACGAACCAACGCGATCAGGCTCGCGCGGGAGTTGGATGACCGTACCGGCCTGGCCAGCGTACTCGTCCAGTGTTACTGGTCCCGCGGGTCGATCCCTATCGAGCAGATCCTCGACATGCTGGCCGAGGCCAGAGTCCTGGGCGAAGAGCTAGGGAATCCGGAGATCCAGGCCGACGCAGTGTCCTGGGTTGTGCCGGCGCACGTCTCCGCCGCGAACATTCCGGCGGCGAAAGCGGCCGTCCTGGAGCTTCGCGAAATGGCCCAGATCACGGGGCAGCCGTTCTTCTTCCACGTCGCGGAGCACTACGGCGCAGCCCTCGCGCTCGGCGAGGGCCGGCTCGACGCGGCCGAGGCGATGGTCCACCGGTCAGAGGAAGCGGGCCGCCCGCTCACCGGTCGCGACGCGTCCGGCACGTACGGCATCCAGATGTTCAGCCTACGCCGCGAGCAGGGCCGGCTGGCCGAGCTCGCGCCGGTGATACGGATCCTGGCCGCCGGCGAGCGCGAGCTCGGGCCGTGGCGCCCCGGCTTCGTCTGCCTGCTCGTCGAGCTCGGCATGGAGGCCGAGGCCCGCCGCGAGCTCGATCGCGTCCGCCAAGCCGGGCTCGATCCATTTCGGGAGACCATCTGGGTCGCCTCGCTCACCTACCTGACCGACGCCTGTGCCGCCTTGGGCGACCAGGCGCTCGCCTCGCTGCTCTATCCCGAGCTGGCTCCCCTCGCCGGGACGAACGTGATGGTCGGACACCTCGTGATGACCTACGGCTCGGCCGACCGGTACCTCGGAATGCTGGCCGCCACGCTCGGAGAATGGGAGCGTGGCGAGGAGCACTTCGAGCGCGCGATCGAACTCAACCGGCAGATGGGGATGCGGACCTGGCTCGCCCACACCGAGTACGAGTACGCCCGGATGCTGCTCGCCCAGGGGCCGGACGAGCACGCCCGAGCCGTCGCGCACCTAAGCCGCGCGGCGGAGATCGCCGCCGACATCGGCCTGGGCGCCCTGGCCAGCCGAATCGCTGCGATCGGCTCGCCGCTCAGCCCGGCCGGCCTTCCCGACGAGCTGTCCGCCCGGGAGGCGCAGGTCCTCCGTCTCGTGGCCCAGGGGCTCAGCAATCGGGAAATCGGCTCCGCGCTGTTCATCAGCGAGCACACCGCGGCCAACCACATCCGGAGCATCCTGCGCAAGACGGGATGCGCCAACCGGACCGAGGCGGCCTCCTATGCCCACCGGCACGGCCTTGCCCCCACGGACCTCCCCGGTTAGGATCGAGGGGACCATGCCGCTATACGTGATCGAGCGGACGTTCGCCGAGCAACTCGAGTTAACCGGCGACGACGTCAAGTTGATCGAGGAGATCAACTCGGACGAGGGCGTCCGTTGGCTGTTCTCGTTCCTAAGCGCTGACCGCCGGCGAACCTACTGTCTCTACGAGGCCCCGTCCCCGGAGGCGATCCGGGCGGCCGCCGAGCGCGGGAACATTCCGGTGGACGCCATCGTCGAGGTCGAGCCGCAGACGGTCGGCGTCGCGGGCCGGCCGGCCGAGTGGGCCGCGTCACTCGACTCCTAGCCGCCGAGCGTGTGATCTCAAGGGCGCGCGCCACCGGCGCGCCGCCGCGCCGGTGCGAGTGCCTTGGGCGGCGCCGTCGAGGTGCGTACCCGCAGCTCCACCGGCACGCTGACGTGACGCGGCCGCAGCCGCGGCTGCGCGATCCGGTCGAGGAGAAGATGGACGGCGGTCTCGGCCTGAAACTCGAGCGGCTGGGCCACCGTGGTCAGCGAGATTCGCCGTAGCCCGGCGATCGCGATGTCGTCGAAGCCGACGATCGACAACTCCTGGGGCACGCGCACGCCGGCGGCATCGCACGCCTCCATCATCGCGATCGCGCCGATGTCGTTGGAGACGAACAGGGCGGTCGGTCGCTCGTCGCCGCGTAGCAGCTCGACCAGGGGCAGCACCCGGCGTGCAAGCCGGACGTTCGCGGCCCCCGGCTCCCATTGGATAGCGGCCAGCGCCGGGGCACCGGCCTGGCGCATGGAGGAGCGGTATCCGGCGTACCGCCCGCCGTCCCCGCTCGGCTCGACCAACGGCGTGCGGACGTAGCCGATGCGCCGGTGGCCCAGCTCGAGCAGGTGATCGACCGCGAGCTTGGCGCCCTCGGCGTCCTGCGGCCCGACCGAATCGCCCCAGTTCTCGCTCAGGCCGAGGAACACGATGGGGACATCCGCGCGGCGCAGCGACTCCTCGAGCTGCGGCGTGCGGGCGATGAAGGCGAGGAACACCACGCCGGCGATCCGATGCTCGAGCAACGCCTCCACGCCGGCGACGGCTATCTCCGCCTCGCCCTCGATGTTGCAGAACATCGCCGTGTAGCCGCGGCGAAAGGCCTGCCGCTCGACCACGCGCGCCATCTGCGCGTAGTAGGGGTTGTCGAGATCGCCCACGAGCACCCCGAGCATCGTGGTGCGCTGCTGGGCGAACTGGCGGGCGATCGCGTTCGGCTTGTAGTTGAGCCGCCTCATCACCTGCAGCACCCGCTCGCGTGTCGAGTCGGCCACGTCATCGACGCCCCGCACGACGTTCGAGACCGTTGACTTGGACACGCCGGCCGCCGCCGCGACGTCGACGATCGTCGGGCTCTTGCCCGTCCGTCTCGTGTCCCGCGACGGACCGCCTCTCTCACCGCTCCTCACCACCGGCGCCATGCTAACCGGCTCGTGAGCCGGGGCGCTCAAAGGCGCCGCCGTCAGGCGCCGCCGCAATATTCAGTCCAAGGCGCCGCCGTCAGGCGCCGCCGCATAGCTGGAGCCTCAGGCCGCGACCCGCGACAACCCAGAGCTCCCCGTGGTCCGCAGCGCGTGGGCCCCGGCGAGCGCCGCCCACGGTGCGTACGGGGCGAAGAACTCGTTGACCTCCTCCTCGGTGGCGCGGTCGTACGGGTTGCCCGAGCGCAGGCGCCCCACGAGTTTGATGTAGGCCAGGTCGCCGGCGGGCAGCTGGTCGAGCCGTCCCTGCCCGGTCAGCGCGAGCATCTGCACCGTCCAGCTGCCGATGCCGTTGATGGCGAGCAGGCGGCGCCACGCGCGCTCGTGGTCGGGGTCATACAGGTCGACTCGTCCGCTCGCCACCTCGCGGGCCGCGCGCACGAGCGACATCGCGCGGCCGCCCGATAGGTCCATCGACTGAAGCAGCGCCGGCGCCTGGACGGCCAACGTCGCCGCCGTCGGAACGTCACGCATCCGGGCCCACGCGCATTCTCGCCCGAAGCGGAACACCAGCCGGCGCTGGATCGCGGCCGCCCGCTCGAACTCGATCAGCTGCTCGCAGATGGCCCAGGCGAGCGCCCCGAACGGATCGGGCTTGCCGGCGACGCGCAACCCCGGGTTGGCGCGGACGGACGCGCCGATCAAGGGGTCGAAGCGGAAGCGCTCGTAGAACGGCTCGACGTCCTGGTCGATCCCGAGCGCGCACCGCATCCGCTCTATCCCCCACTCGGCGGCGGCTCGATCGGCCGCCCGGGCGCCGAACAGCACGCGATCGCTCGCCGGCTGCGCGACCCGGACGAGCACGGGCTCTTCGCCGGCATGAACCAGCCGATGCACGACGCCGTTCCTGACCCGGGTCAGGCCGTCGAGCCCGCTCCGGCGAGACAGCACGAAGCACCACCGCGGGCGAACCTCGACGCGGACCTCGAGCGTCGGGCCGCTCTGAGCGCTCAATCGCCTTGCTTGCCGATCACATGCACGTCGACGAGGAACGACCGCGAGCCCACGATCGGGAGCATGTCGACCGCTCGACGGGGACCGCTCTTCCGCGCCGCTTTGCGAGCGGAGTGGCGCCTGACGAGCGCCAGTGTGGCCGCGCCGGCCACGAAGCCGGTGGCGGCCGCCGCGGCTGCCTGGACGGCGGGAAGGGAGGCAGGCGAGGCGCGTTCGATCGTCCTGACCTCGGCCAGAACGGGCAATCCGTCGACGACCTCGACGTCTGGCTCGGCGCTCTCGTGCAGGCCGTTGCCGTTGGTGGATGCCTCGTCGGTCATCGCGACATGTTGACAGCGTGGCCGGTCATGTTCAAAAGATCCTCTCGTAAACCCTGTAGGTACGCGTGATCTCGCCCCCCATGCGCTCCATCGCGCGGTTCATGCGCCGGTTGGTCTCGAGCGTCCACCCCGTCTCACCCGCCTTCTGGGGCCGGTGCTCGGCCGCGTCGTAATTGAGCTCGTACAGCCGGGCCCCCACCCCCGTGTGCTGCCACTCGGGTTTGGCCCCCAGCGCGAGCACCCGCACCCGGTCGATCTTGCGCCGGTACCACAGCGCCTTGGCCCAGCCGAAGGGCAGCAGACGGCCGTTCAGATGGCGGAGCACCTGGTTGTAGTCGGGAAGCGACAGCGCCGCGCCGACCGGCTCGCCGTCCTTCTCGGCGATGAAGGCCCAGTTCTCGTCGAGCACCGGTTTGAGGTCCTTGGCGTAGTGGCGGACCTCTTCCTCGGTCAGCGGGACGAAGCCCCAGTTGCGCTCCCACGCCGCGTTGTAGACCTCGAGGAACCGGCCGACCTCCGCCTCCATGTCCTTCTTGCGCATCTTCCGGACCGTGATGCCGTACTTCTCGACCTCACCGGCCGCGCGCCAGATCGACGGATGCACCGACGCGCGGTCGGACACCGCGAGCGACCACATGTAGAGATCCATCGCTTTGGTCAGGCCGGCGCTCTCCATCAGCTCCACGTAGTAGGGGTGGTGCCACTCGGTCAGCACCGACGGCAGCAGGTCGTAGCCGTCGATCAGGATTCCGCACTCATCGTTGGTGGTGAAGCTCATCGGACCCACCATCCGATCGCGTCCCCGCGCGCGGAGCCACTCTTCGGCCGCCGTCAGCAGCGCATGCGCGGCCTCCGGGTCGCGTTCGCACTCAAAGAAGCCGAACATCCCCCAGTCGTGGTGCTGGAATTCGTTGAAGTTATGGTCGATGTGCGCCGTGATGCGCCCGACCGGCCGCCCGGCCCGCCAGGCGAGGAAATACTCGGCCTCGGCGTGCTGGAAGAACGGGTTGCGCTGCCGGTCGAGGAACCGCTTGCGGTCCATCAGCAACGGCGGGACCCAGCGTGGCTCGTTACGATAGACGCGCCACGGCAGCTTCGTGAAGGCGTCCAGCTCCCGCTTGTCGGCGACCGGACGCACCTCTAGGGTCTCACGAGCCGGACTCGTCACCTCAAGCGCCATCTGGCCGAAACTATATGTCCACCTCGATCGATGTCTTCGCCAAGGCCCGCGAGCATGAGCGTCTCGCGCAGCTACAGGCCGCCCGCGAGCTCGACATGGTCCCGTTCTACCGGGTGCTCGAGGGGCCGACCCTCCCCGTCGTCGAGATGGAGGGAAAGCGGCGGATCATGCTCGGCTCCAACAATTACCTCGGGCTGACCGGCGATCCCCGAGTCGCGCGGGGGGCCCGCGAGGCGCTCGACCGATACGGGACGGGACTCACCGGCTCGCGCTTTCTGAACGGCACCACCGACCTGCACCTCGAGCTCGAGCGCGAGCTGGCCGACTGGTTCGGGACCGAGGGCGCGCTCGTCTTCACAACCGGGCATCAGACCAACGTCGGCACCCTCGGGACGATCCTCGGACCGAGCGACACCGTGATCGTCGATTCTGGGGATCACGCGTCGATTCTCGATGGCTGCATCCTCTCGCGCGCCAAGATGCGGCCCTTCCGGCACAACCGGATGGACCTCCTCGAGCACAGGCTCGAGAAGGCGGCGGCGGACGGGGGTGGCGTGCTCGTCGTCGTCGACGGCGTCTTCTCGATGGAGGGGGACGTGGCGCCGCTTCCGGAGATCACCGAGCTGAGTCGCCGCTACGGCGCCCGCGTGATGGTCGACGAGGCGCACGCGATGGGCGTGCTCGGGGCGCGCGGTGCCGGCGCGTCGGAGCTGCTCGGCGTCGAGGACCAGGTCGACCTCCGGATGGCGACCTTCTCGAAGTCGCTCGCCTCTTGCGGGGGCGTGATCGCCGGCCCGGCGGAAGTGATCGAGTACCTCCGCGTCTCCTCGAGGCCGTTCATGTTCACCGCCTCGGCCGTCCCGGCCGCGCTCGGCGCAGCCCTGTCCGCGGTGCGGATCTGCCGCTCCGACGAGGGCCCCACCCTGTTCGCCCGCGTGCTCGCCAACGCGGCCTATCTCCACGCCGGCCTGTCGGAGCTCGGCTTCCAGGTGGTCGAGCCCACGAAGCTCGCCGACGGCACCGAGGTCGTCACGCCGGTCGTCCCGGTCGTAATCGGCGACGACTGGAAGGCCGCATTCCTATGGAAGGCGCTCTACGACCTCGGCGTATACGTCAACGTCGCCTTGCATCCCGCCGTGCCGCCGGCCGGCGCCCTGCTCCGAACGAGCGTGATGGCCACGCACGACCGCGGCACGCTCGACCGGGCGATCGAGCTGTTCGGTCAGGCGAAACAGGCTTTCGAGTCCAAGCACGGACCGCTTCCCGCTCGTAAGTAGGTGGGTGGCTGAGGGCCCACCCACCGCGTGCTTGTCCACACTCGCACAAGACCTCCGCTCACAGAAAAAACACGCTCTAAGCGCATGGCCTGCAGTTGTGACGTTGCTGTTACCCGCGCGGATGCCGTAGCTTCTGACCTACCGAACGGCCGTGCAGACCAGGCGACCGAAGGGTAGGGAAGGCCGGAAACGGGGGTTTGATAAGGACCG
Source organism: Solirubrobacteraceae bacterium (assembly GCA_036513815.1). Taxonomy (GTDB): domain Bacteria; phylum Actinomycetota; class Thermoleophilia; order Solirubrobacterales; family Solirubrobacteraceae; genus Palsa-465. Next base: position 2,047 of record DATBYI010000062.1, on the reverse strand, counting down.
CGCGCCTCGGCGTGCGCCACAGAAGTGCGCAGTAAAGGACCCACGCGGAGGGGGCCCAGCACGCCCTTGCCCGTTTGAAAATCGAGATCCGCCCAGGCGGAGGCCAGGCGGAGATATGGGAGGAAGCGAAGCACCAAATGTCTGAGACCGCCACAGTGAGCCCGTCGCCGCAACGATTGCGAGCACTTGAACGAGCCAACGCGGTCCGGCTCGCCCGCGCCGAACTGAAGCGAAGGATCGCCGAGGGAGAAGCTTCCGCCGCGGACGTAGTCCTGGACCCACCCGACGCGGCACTCACGTGGGCAATCGGGGAGTTGCTGATGAGCCAGCGCCGTTGGGGCACCACGCGATGCAGGAAGTTCCTCGCGCGGTACCACATCAGCGAGACCAAGATGCTGGGAGCCCTCACCGACAGGCAGCGCCGACTGCTCGCGGATGAACTCGAGTCCTGCGGCGTACGAGCGCTGGCGCTCGTATAGCTGGACTCGCGTAGAGAAACCTGACACGGGGCCCGTGCCTCTGCCTTCGGCAGGTGCGCGGGCCCCGGGCCTTTAAACACTCGACGCCTATGGGCGTCCAGACCTCCCGGCCGGTTTTTCAAAGTACGCGCGCGGGCCGACGATACCCGAGCGGTGACGGTTCGAGCTGGACACCGCCGGGCAATACGTAGAGGATGATTGCCGTGTCGCCGGTAGGCCAGCGTGCCCGGGCTCGCACGGTGTGGGCACTCGCCTGCGCTCTGCTGACCGTCCTGGCAACGCTGGGAGACACCCCGGTGAGCGTCGCGCGGACGCGTTCGAAGTCCACACCGCCCCCGCTCGTGTTCGGGATCTACCCCGGTGGCGCCGCCGGAACGGTCGGTCCGAGCGGCCCCGTAAAGCCCGAGAATCCGGCGCTGCGCCTGTCCGCGCTCGAGCGGCTGCGGCCGTCCGGGCGGCCGTTCGTGCTGCACCTGTACGTCGGGTACTCGGGTGCAGGCGGATATTCCGCGGAGCAGCAGATCGGAGCACAGGTCGCCGCGTACGGCCGGGCTGGGTTCCAGACCGAGCTCGTGCTCTGCTACAGGCCCGCGGACGGCGGCTCGGCGGCGGACGTCAGCGGCTTCGTCCAGTTCGTTCGCAAGACGGTCGACACGATGGGATCCGATCGCGGCCTGGTTTCGTTGCAGGTCACCGACGAAGCCAACCAGGGAGGGTCACCGAACACCTCCGACGGCTCCTACGTCGGCGCCCCGGACGCGTTGATCGATGGTGTGATCGCGGCGAAGGCCGAGATTCGTAAGGACGGCCGCAACCGGGTCAAGGTGGGCTTCAACTGGGCCGACTCGGCCGACGGACCAGCGCGCGCCTTCTGGCAGTACCTCGGGCGCCACGGCGGCCATCGGTTCGTCGACGCGCTCGACTGGGTCGGCCTCGACGCCTACCCGTTCACCTGGGACTCACCACCACCCCCAGGCAAGGGTGGCCTCGGCGCCGCCAGCGCGAGCTTCATCGACGGCGTGCTCGGCCGGCTGCGCACGAGGTACTTGCCGCTCGCCGGGATCCCGCGTTCGGTCTCGCTCGAGCTCTCCGAGATCGGTTATCCCACCGGACCCGGGCGCACCTACGCGATGCAGGCCGCGGTCCTAAAGGCCACGGCGAGCGCCGTATACCGTGCCCGGGGCACTTACAACGTCACCGGTTATCGCTGGTTTGACCTGCGCGACGCCGACTCGTCGAGCTCGAGCTTCGAGAGCCAGTACGGCCTGATGCGAGACGATTACACCCCGAAGTCGGCATTCGGCGTGTACCGCGCGCTCGTCGCGAAGTTCTCCAAGTAGTCATTCCGGTACGCGCGTCTCCAGCGTGTGAGCTTAGTCACACGCTGGTGCCCGTCTTCAGCGGCTCTTCGATACTCGCCTTATAGGTAAGAGGGCGCCTCTGGTGGAGTCCTAAAACGGCGAGTCGGAAAGCGACTGTCTCTCGATCGGGGGCGCGATCGAGTCGTCATTACGCGCCCGTTCGGGCGCCACGAGAGATAGGGACCGGATGAAAGCGCACGTGAGTGA